>JBDSSU010000612.1:0-8389 GCA_039928635.1 Opitutaceae bacterium
CCGGAAGCGGCGCGAGCGGTGCGGAGGGTGCGGGCGGCATGGACATTCCCCGTCACAAGGGCCGCTCCCTTAACGCGAGACAAGCCTCACGCGTGTCGGCTTTTTTTTGTGGGCGGCTAGACTCCACGCGCGTCACTCCGCGTTCCCCCCGCGTTGCCGTCAGACCTCGACCGGGACCAACGCGAGGCGTGGGGTGATTGGTCCGATGAACGAATATTTACCCGCTCTGATTGTCATCCTGAGCGAAGCGAAGGATCCAGCAGGAGCTGCGTACCCCATGGCGCGGTGCGGGTGTCACAGTGGATTCTTCACTGCGTTCAGAATGACAAACCAAAGGGCGTTCATCAGCAGTGCGTCGAAGAATCCAGCAGGACAGCCCGAACGTTTGGCTGATAACATTGGGCTGTGACCGAACCTCCCATTGGATTCTTCGCTTCACTCGGAATGACAAACGAAGCGGCTCGACGAGCGCTCCAAAAGTTCCGGCCGGGGTTCAGCCATTACAGTGCGTTGCGAAAATGTCGGCAGGGTGCCCTCACTCCGCGACTTGTTGAGAAAGACGAAAGCGCTATTCCGCGGGGTGAGGGCACCCCGCCTACATTTTCGGAATCAAATCACTTCGCCGCGGTCGCCGCGGGCAGCCAGCCGTTGAAGCGCATCCAGGACTCGCAATGCTTCGGCCACTCCGCGGTCGGGCCGAGCTTCGGATCCATCCCGGATCCGTGGGGGCCTTTCGGATAAAGATGCATTTCGATCGGAGCCTTCGCTTTTCTCATTGCCTGATAAAATAAGAGGCTGTTCTCGACGACCGCCGTCGTGTCTTCGGAAGAGTGAATCAGGAAAGTCGGCGGCGTTTCTTTCGTCACCTGCTCCTCCATGGACAGATGATGCTTCAGTTCGGCGGACGGATTGTCGCCGAGCAAATTCTTCCGTGAGGCCCCGTGCACGTACGGCTCTTGCATCGTGAGCACGGGGAAGATCAGCACCATGAAGTCCGGCCGGCCACTGACTTTGTCGATCGCCGCACCCGTCCGGCCCTCCGGCGCATCGAAGAGCGTCCCGCTCGACGCCGTGAGATGGGCTCCCGCGGAGCCGCCAATCATCCCGATCTTCTTCGGATCGATCTTCCACTCCGCCGCGCGCGAGCGCACGACCCGCATGGCTCGCAACGCGTCCCGCAACGGCGCCGGATGCCCGTATTCCATCGCCCGATATTTCAGCACGAAGACCGTCACCCCGAGCGAGTTCATCCAGCGCGTGACGTCACCGCCGTTCAGCCCGATCGCGACGCGTTGATACCCGCCACCGGAAGCGAGGATGACGCCCGTGCCATTGGCCTTGCCCTCCGCCGGCGCGTAAACCGCCAGCGATGGGTGGTGGATATTCCAGAAGCGCCCCTGCCCATCGGTCTTTTCCTCCGAAGCATCGGCTTTCAGGCCGGGGACGCCTTCCGGCCAGAGCGGGATCACCGGCGGCTCGGCGGCGAACAGAGCACGCGAGGAAATTGCGGCGGTGACCAATCCGAGAGTGAGGAAGAATCGCAGTGAAATCATCCGGGGAAAAGGTTCACGGGCGTGGAAGGCAACGGGCTCTCACTTGCGGCTCCACGGAAACGCCACGGTGGGAGCGTTCGCGAAACGGCGCATGTTGAGCGTGAGTTTTGCACCCGCACCCGGCGCGAGTTTCACGGTGAAATCGCGCGAGTTGAGCGCGACTACCGCACTCTCCCCTTCGCGCTGCACAGATTCGAACTGGTGTTCACCATAGGCACCGGCTTGCACCACGACCGTTCGCGCTGCGGTCGTGCTCAGGTTAACCAGGGTGACGACCGTCTTGGTGTCGCTCAATTCGGAGATCAACGCGCCGACGTCCTCCGGCACTCCGGCGCGACGCTTCTCCGGATCAAAGTAGCGCAGCCGCGCCATGAGCATACTGCCGTCATTCCCCGGGGGAATCGCGCCGCACATCAGCTGAAGGAGCGCGCCGACCGTCGCGGGATTTTTGTTCAGCATATTGTCGGCGAGTCGCTTTTCCGGCGGTGTGGTATCGTCGGCGATCGCTTTCGCGCGCTGCGCCAGGGTCGCGAGATCTCTGCGCAACGCGGTTTCCGGAAACCCGGCCTCCTTGCCCTGCAGATAGGAGATCCATCCGTTCTGCGGTGCACGTGCCAGGTCCGATGCCTTCATCGAGCCGTACCAAACCTCAAGCGCGCCGACGCTCCAAGGCTGGGCCTGCCACCCGTACCAGCCTTCCGCGCCGTACATCGAAGGATATTGGGTGCGACCGTCGACGGTGCGGGCGTTGGCGTTCACGGAGTCGATCATGGTGCGCCAGGCATCGACATACTTCTGATTGCCGGTGACGAGGAGCGCGCTGTTGAAGCCAATGATCGCGCGTGGAATGCGGTTTCGGTTTTCCCGGCGTCCATTAACGGGGTTCACCGGACTAAAGCCCCAGCCGTAAGCGTTGTTCCACCAGCGACCGTCCGCCCCGCCGATCTTACCATCCAGTCCGACGTAGCTGGGGATTATGCCCTTGTTCTGTTTCATCCGTTCGAGCCAGGCGTCCATGTAATCGACGACCCATTGCTTGTACTTCGCCTCACCCGTCGAGAGATAGGCGGTCGTCGGCAGAGTCGTTGCCACGAGATTGAGGAAATGGTCACCGACCACATCACCGTATTCCTCGTAGTGCGCCAGAAATTGCTCGTAGGTATCTTCGCCGTGCAGCGCCACGAAACCTTTCACATCGAAGGGATCTCCGACCCAGTCGAGGGCAGTCGCCTTCCGCAACATCGGTCCGCGGCTGCCATTCATCATGCTGCGGATGAGCTTTAGCTTCGGGTCGTAGTTCTGGGCCTCCGGATCTTCGCCCATGTAGAGGGCGGCGTAGACCCGCGCGCGTTTTTGGAACGCGGGCAGGTCCGGGACCGAAAGTCCCATGCGCACAAAGTTCTGCATCCCTTCCCCGTGATGCATCCAATCCGACTGCGCCGAGAAGTCCTTGTAGTACATCCCCTGCCGCCCGACTTCCACCTGGACGGTTTTTGCCTCGGTGTATTGCCGGATCATTCCCTCCCAAGTCTTGAGATAAAGCTGGATGACCTCATCGCTCGCGCCCAGGGCGTGCAGCTCGGGCCACTGCCGGAAATTTTCGAAGGCATCGTCGGCGCCGTCGTTGGCGCCCCAGCGCACGAAGCACTGGATGTAACCACGGTCATCATAATATTTCTGCACGAAGGCGCGCGCGG
This sequence comes from Opitutaceae bacterium, assembly GCA_039928635.1. Taxonomy (GTDB): domain Bacteria; phylum Verrucomicrobiota; class Verrucomicrobiia; order Opitutales; family Opitutaceae; genus DATAKE01. The sequence goes on from JBDSSU010000612.1 coordinate 3,251, forward strand.
CTGGCACGCTCTCGGTGAGCAGACGTCGCTCCAATTGCGCCCACTCGGGCGCGGGCATCTTGGTGTTGATTTCCAAGGGAGCGGCCGCGTGCAAAGCGGTGCCCAGCAATGCGACTCCCAAGACGAAATTTTTCAAAGCGGGTGAGATCATAGAATCAGCCAGGGGTTAACAGGGCGGTTGGGGTTTTCGTTCGACGAGGGGTTATGGGGCAGCGGGGCATTTGCAGAAACTGATGCGCCTTAACGTTCATATTGGTCCGGGGAGCGCACGCGTCCTCGCGTGCCGGCTCGGGCGTCTCGCCCGAGCCATCCGAACCGCTCTCGGCGAGACGCCGAGAGCAGCACGCGGGACGCGCGCGCTCCCCGGACCCTTTTGCAACCAGGCCGGAGCAAGCTCCGGGAGATCGGACTCAAAGAGAATGAGTAAAAAGGTCGGGGCATCCGATTCTCCCGCAGAGTCCGCTTCGAAGTTTCCCGGCTCACGGCGTCTCCTTGATGCGGAAGCGGCGGTACTCGATCTGGCCGCGATCGCCCTCCAGGCCGATGGGGCCGGTGGCGGGCAGCTGCAACGCTTCCTCGAGCACCTCGCCGTTGCACGTGCATCGCGCCACCCCGTCCTTCACCACCACTTCGATGAGATTCCAGTCCTGCGGTTTGTAGCGCTTCAACTCCTTGTAGGGCCCGGCCACCAGATAATCGCGGCACTGCAGCTGCGGCGCGCGGAGATAAATTCCACTATCGGCATCGACCGTCGCCCGAAACTCGAGACGCAGAATGAAATCCCTGGGGAATTCCCGCACGGTCCAGATCTTCGAGATCCGTCGGGGACTTTCGGGGTGAACGATGAAAACCCCCTCGCTCGCCGAATAGCGCGAATCGGGCGTTTTTGTCATCCCCTCGAATTTATCGCCGGGCGCGAAACGCCAGCCCGTGAAATCCTTCCCGTTGAAGAGACTGACGAAACCCGGCTCCAGCTTGAAGTCGTCCGCCGCGGTGGCGTTCGGAGCGGCGAAGGCGGTGACGCAAAAGAAGGCGACGAAGGCAAGGCGGGGTATTTTCATGGGGTTGAAAAAACAAACTGGGCGGGGTCGAACGAAGCTCAGTTGAAAGCGAGTGCCGCGATGGAGTAAACGCAGAAGCAACGATGGAAAAAATCGCGTCGCGCGAGCAGGCGATCGAGCGATCGAACCCGAGCAGCGGTTGGGGAGACCTCGCGGTACTAATCGGAACCCGCTTGGCGAACGCCGGATTAAGAGGCGGGATGAGTGGGATCCCCTCGACAAAACCGCCTCCCGATCGGTTCGAAGCTCCCTCGTTAAACCAAGCCCGCTTCCCCAATCGCGTGAATTTCGTCGGACGGTTCGTTCGCGGCGATTGTCAGCGCAGCGACTTTTCCTTTTGCACCTCGCCCTTGGCACCGAGCACTTCGATTTGGCTGATCGTTTTGAAGTTCACGTGGTCGGAAAACTCCCAAATCAGTTTTTTGTCCCGGGTGATTTCAAACACGTGCGGCTGTTTCCCGGAATATTCTTCGCCAAGATAATTGCACACGATCGTGTTTCCATTCGCCAATCGTTGAAACCCTGAGACCAGCCGGAGGTGATTTCCCGCGATGTCCTTCTCGCCCACTTCCCAAACCACCTTCTGGTTTCCGTCGAGTTCCTGAAGTTTGTGGGCTTCGCCCAAGGCGACGAGCAGGTTTCCATTGGGCAGACGCAGGGCCATCTGCGGATCACCGGCCACCGGAATCCGTCGCAGCGATTTCCCGTCGGCATCGAGCTCCTCGATTTCACGTTCGAGCTTTCGACAAATCAAATAATGCCCGTCGGGCGAGCGCCGAACTCCCCGAAACCGGTCTTCCACCACATCGATCGACGGGTGCGGCGGAGTGAGGAGAACTTGTTTCGAAACCTCGCCGAAGGTGTCGATCTCGACCAGCCGGCACGGCCCATTCTCGATGAGCAGAAACCGGCCGGTCGGCAGAGGCTGGCACGAGCGAACGTCCGACCCGCTCTCCGCCTTGTATTCCCAGAGGATGCGGCCGTCATCGAGCATCTCGAGCGCGCCGCCGGCGTAACAGAAAAAGGTGTTTCCATCGGGCATCACCCAGCCGTCGCGCGGTTGATTCCATTTGCTGTCCCAAAACACGGTGCCGTCGATTCTCACTTCGGCGACTTTCCCGCCGAGAGGATCAATGCAGCGAAAGGCGTGGCCCACCTTCGCAGGCGTCAGCCCAGCACGAGGCGCGACCGCTGCCAGCAGAGGATGAGGAAGAGAAGATAACATGGGAGGCAGGAGTTCCGCAGGTTTTGCAGGAACCCTGAAAACGCAAAGAGGCAAAGACGCCCGAAGCTGAACTCCGATTCGTTGGGCGGCGCTTTGCGAACCCCATCGAAACCAGTGGGCCGAAAGAATTCCCCCAGAGCATGAGGCAACTACTCGCCGCGCCCTGCTTCGCGATTTCACGGTAGGTCAAAGTAAGGAATCACCGCGACCGGCATCTAACGTGGGAGTAATTCACTCGATTCAACTTTATGAGAATTCTCCCCGCCCTCTGCGCCTTTGTCCTCGCCGCGTCCCCTCTGTCCCTGTCCCAGGCTTTCGCGGCGATGCCGCCGCTCAAAGAGACTGACCTCGCCCTACCCTTTGCCGCGCTGCTCGAAAACAAGACCCTTCAAGCCGTCTCCGTCGCCGTGATCCAGCCGGGTGGCACAACGACCGCGCATCTGGGATTGCTCGCACCCAATCGAGCCGTCGCTCCCGACGATCACACGCTCTATGAAATCGGCTCGATCAGTAAGGTGTTCACCAGCCTGTTGCTCGCTGAAGCCGTGGTGCGCGGCGAACTTACCCTCGATACCCCGGTCGCCGACCTGCTCCCATCCGACGTTAATCTGCCTAACAGCGCCGCCCAACGCATCACGGTTCGCATGCTGGCCACGCACACGTCGGGACTGCCTTCACTTCCCCCGGAAATTCCGCCCGACAATTTTGCCAACCCCTATGCCCGGTACGCGGAGGCCGATCTCTGGCAAACGCTCCGTCAGGTGAAACTCGACTTCGAGCCAGGGACCAGCGCTGCCTACAGCAATCTCGCCGCGGGCCTGCTCGGCACGCTCCTCGCCCGTCGCGCCCACACCACTTACGCGGAACTCCTTGCCGCGCGGATCACAAAACCGCTCGGAATGGAAGAGACGATGATCGCCATTCCCGAAACGCTGCGCCCCCGTTTCGCGCCACCTTTCACCTCCGCCGGAGAGCTTTGGACACCGTGGGAATTTCAGGCTTTGGCGGGCGCCGGTGGCATCCGCTCCTCGCTGGCTGACATGAAGCGCTTCGCCGCCGCGATCCTTCGCCCCGCGGACACCCCGCTGCAAAAAGCGATCGAGCTCAGCTGGACTCGCCAGGAACTCGCGAAGACCTTCGCGCCTGGCGGGCAGGCGTTGGGTTGGATGCTCGCCGGCGACGGCCGCACGCGCTGGCACAACGGCATGACCGGAGGCTTCCACGCCGCGCTTTTTGTGAACCGCGAACTCGGGCTGGCTTCCGTGCTGCTCTCCAATCGATCCACCCCGATCGGCACCGAACTCGCAGCCGGTCTGATGCAAAAGGCGGCCGGATTACCGGAGCGCCCGATCCCCAATCGCGACCGGGCCGAAATTGCCGTCACGACTGAACAGCTCGACCGCTGCGTGGGGACTTTCCAGGTGACGCCGCAATTCTCTCTCGTCTGCGAGCGCCGCAACCAAGCGCTTTTTGTCACGCCCACGGGTCAATCCACGGACCGCCTCTATGCGGCTTCGCCCACCACTTTTTTTTCGCGTCGGGCACCGGCCGATCTCGCCTTCGATCTGCCGGCCGAAGGCGGACCCGCCACCGCGGTGATTCTGAAACAAGCCGGCCGCGAACTTCGCGGCACGCGCCAGTGAATACCGCGGACCTTGGCCGCGAGGCGCACCGACGATCTCTCCCGACTCGAAACTCCAACGCCTCTTCCGATGTGGCCGATCCTACCGCAGGACTTCCCCTTTCATGACGTTGCCCGGCAGATCCATCACTTGGATTTGATTGATCGTTTTGAAATTCACGTGATCCGCGAACGACCACACGACTTTCTTGTCGCGGGTGATTTCGAAGAACTGCGGCTGCTTCCCGAGGAAACCGTGGCCGAGATAATTGCACACGATCGTGTTTCCGTTCGGCAGACGTTGGAAACCGGTGACCAGTCGCAGCGGGTTTCCGGGTACTTCGTCGCCGCTGAGCTCCCACACCACTTTTAGATTCGCATCGAGCTCCTGGATTTTCCGCCCCTCGCCAAGCGCGATGAGCAGATTGCCATCGGGAAGTCGCAAGGCCATGTGCACGTCGCCCGCCACGGGAATCCGCCGAAGCGACTTGCCGGTGGCGTCGAGTTCTTCGATTTCGCGTTCACCCTTCCGGCAAACGAGATAATTCCCATCCGCCGACTGACGCACGCCGCGAAACTGATCGTGAACCTTCACCGTGGCGGGCGGCGGCGTCAGAGCGATCTCCTTTTGGATATTGCCCAACGTATCGACCTCGATGAGCCGACACGGGCCGTTCTCGACGAGGAGCACATTCCCGTTGGGCAGTGGCTGACAGGAGTGCACCTCGGTTCCGGCTGCCGCCGTGTATTCCCAAAGCGTGCGGCCATCTTCGAGTTTCTCCATCACCCCGCCCTCGTGCGCGAAGACGTAGTGACCGTCTGGCATTACCCAGCCGTCCTGCGGATGTTTGCAGGCGAACTCCCAAAGCACTTTTCCCTGCGCCGAAACCGCCGCGACTTTTCCGCCGGCGGCGTCGGTTCCGAAAAACGGATGCACGGCCCGGGCGAGCAGCGCGGAGGCCAGTAACGTGACGAGAACGCGCAGGAAGAAAGAGGTGGTTTTCATGGCTGTACCCTTGGGTTGCCGCGACCCTGCGCCGCCATCCGGTTCACTCAAACCAAAAAGCAGGCGGTGAGATCACGCTTCCCTGTCCGCCGGACCACTCTTCGTTCGTCATGGTCCTGTAACCGGCTAAGCGGGAGGACCTGCTCAGCCGATTCCCAACTCTCAATTCTCAGTAGACATCCCCGGAGCAAGCTCCGGGGCATTCGCAGAAACTGATGCACCTTGA
>JBDSSU010000613.1:0-17297 GCA_039928635.1 Opitutaceae bacterium
ACTCCCAGTGCAAGGATGAGAATGACTACGGCCGAAAAGCGGGGAGACTTCGATATTTGCCGCACGGCATTGCGAAAATCCTGGGTCAACTGTTCAAGCCATCGCCACCCACGCTGTTCACGCGCGAGTTCCTTCGCCTGCTCGACGCCGCCGAATGCTCGCAAAGCCGCGTAGCGCGCTTCCTCCGGCGACATGCCATTCGCGACATTCTCCTCCACGCGTCGCTCCAGATGCAGGCGCATTTCCTCGGCCATGTCGGCGTCGAGTTGTTTCCTGCGGAACAAGGCGGCGAATCTTTTCCAAGAATTCATCGGAACGGATTTTTTGAACAGGAAGTAACAGAGGGAGCTGAGGTCGGAGGAAGGAGCAGCTCTTCGTTTCCTTCGTTCTCTTCTGTGAAACGGTTTGGACTCCGCAGCGATCACGCCGATCGCATGATTTCCGCGATCGCTCCGCTGGTGCGGTCCCAGATTTCCTTTTCCACTTCGAGTTGTTTCTTCCCCGTTTTCGTCAGCCGGTAGAATTTCGCCTTCCGGTTGTTTTCGGACGTACCCCATTCGGACTCGATCCAGCCTTGGTCTTGCAGCCGGTAGAGGGCGGGGTAGAGCGAGCCTTCGCCGACGCTGAGCACACTTTTGGAAAGTTGTTCGATCCGGTCGGCGATGCCCCAGCCGTGCATCTCGCCGCGGTTGAGCACGCGGAGGATCAGCATGTCGAGAGTGCCTTGGAGCAGGTCGGTTTTGAAATCGGATTTGGCCATCGTGGGTGGAGGTTGCTTCCCTTGACGTTCGATGGGAATCACGGCTCCCATCGGATGTCAATGGGAGAGCGCGCGGGATGGCGGATTGCGGCGCTCCTGCGCTTACTTCGGACTCCAGAAAGGCTCGGGCGTGACGACGAACTCGACGGGTACTTCGGTCACGAAGGTCTTCAACCATTTCGTGCACTCGATCATTCCCGCCTCCTCGGAAGGGATGTGTCCCAGAATGATCAGGCCTTTGCGCTGACCGGCCGCCACCGCATCGACTCCGTACTCAATCGTGTCCCACTCGGTCCCTTCGCCGAACATCAGCACCTCGACGTCCGGTCCCTGCAACACGCGGCGATGGGCCGCGAAGCCGCTCGCTCCGGGCGAGAAGCCGATCTTCGTCACTTTCGATTTTGGATCGCCGACGACGCGGAGCGCCTTGATCCGAAACCGGTCACGAATGTGGGCGGCGAGTTCCTCCAGCGTTGTCTCGGGCAGCACATATTTCCCTTCAGCGGGATTCGTTTGAAATTTCTGCCAGCCGAGAACGTTGGTGACTCCCGTGATGACGGGATCGGGTTTCATCCGATGGAGATAATCGTGGAAACGAAAGATCACGAGGCCGTGCTTTTTGATCAGCTCCTGTTTCGCCGCGAGCACCTGATCGTTTTCCGTTTCCATTCCGGCGGTCACGTCCTGATGACCATAGAACGTCGGCTCGTGCGTGATGATCAAGTTTGCGCCCGAGGCCGCCGCCCGGCGCAACACGTCAAACGTCGCCATCATCGTGACGGCGATTCCTTTCACCGGGGTGTTGGGATCTCCGGCCTTGAAAACATCCACGGTCGGTCCGGTCCATGGAATCGCGGTTTGTTGCTGAATGCGTTCGATGACCTGCGCGGCGGTGAGAGCGGGCGTGGGGTTGGGCGGCGTGGCGGAAAAGGTCCGGGGAGCCAAAGCCAGAACGAAGGCGGTCGCGATGAGGGGAAATCGAAGGGGCATGAAATGTGGCTGGCAGCTCGGACACTCACGATCAACCCGCTTCCGCGGGTGGGGGCACCCCGCCTCCCCTCGGGGCGGGAGTCGGGGGCTCGCTTGACAGGTGCCGTAGATTGACCGGCGTGCCTTCTCCTTTCTCCTCGCCGGAGCTACCCGCCGCGACAACAGACGGGCCGCTTCGTGCGCTTCTCTACGGCGGGCTTGCCTGCGGGATTCTGGACCTTGCGGCGGCCATGATCTCCTCGCGCATGGTGGGAGGTGCGTCACCGCAGCGGCTCTTGCAGACGATTGCCGGCGGCCTGCTGGGTTCGTCGTCTTATCAAGGAGGTGGTGCGACCGCGGCGCTCGGTCTGGTCCTGCACTTTGCCATCTCCTTCGGCGCGGCCGGGGTGTATCTGGCGCTCAGTCGAAAATTCCCCGCGCTTAACCGTCACGCCATTCTATCCGGGCTTGGATATGGCTTCCTTTGTTACTGGTTCATGTCTGGCGTCGTATTGCCGCTGTCGGCATTGCACGCGCCGATTCCGACCGCCATCGGCTCGGCACGGGTAATCCGGCCGCTCGTCATTCACCTGCTCTTCGTCGGGTTACCGATCGCACTCGCGGTGCGGCATTGGACGGCGCCGGAGAGAAGTCACGGATCGAGGTAGGGCGCGGGCTTGACGCGACACTCGCCCGGTGCGAGGACGGGTCACAAACCTGCGATACCCGCCGCCGGGAAAATGCGGGGTGGGGGCACCCGGGGGCACCCCGCCTACATATGGTCAGCGCTTGAGCGCGGGTCAGCTGTGGCTCACTCGATCGTGAAGGCGATGTTGCCGAGCTTTCCAAAGTCGGCGGTGTAGCTGCCTTTTTCACCGGGCGAAGCGCCGCCGAGTGCGCCGGAGATGATGATGTCACCGGCGTGCAGAACGCGTCCCTGGTCGATGATCTGGTTGATCAAGGTCATCAGCATCAGAGCCTGTCCGTCTTTGACGTCCGCGCCGGTTGTCGTGTGCACGTTCTTTCCATTTCTCGTGAGGGTGATTCCGAGAGCGTCCGTATTTCCCACGACTTTTGGCGAGAGGGGAGCTCCCACGATGTACTGGTTGGAGCCGACATTGCCGGCCACGGTGTCGATCGCGCTGTAGGCTTTTGTGCTGGCGTTGGCGGTCTTCGCGTCGAAGGGCAGTTCGATCACGGGCACGATCGCTTCAATCGTGGTCAAGGCTTGGCGCGGGACCACGAGCTTCGTGCCGATATCCACGGAGATCACGTAACCGATCTCAGTTTCGACGAGCAAAGGCTTGCTGGCTTTGATCGAGACCGGCGTGCCTGCGGTGGCGTTGATGCGGCCGGCTTTGAACAACACGCCATGCACCGGCTGGTTAACCTTGGCGGTTTTTTGGGCGGCAGACGTGGCGTAGGCGGCCTTGTAGCCGGCGACCTGGGCACCGTCCTTCATGGCGAGCTGGACGACGCGGCGTTGGGCAGCGAAGGCCTGGTTGAGGTCGGCCTTGGGAACGGCGGCGCTGAAGCTGGGGAGGGCCGCGACGTTACCCATCCGTGCCTTCGCGAGATCGCGCGCGAATGTCCGCACCGGCGCGGCATCGAGATAACCCTGCCACGCGAGCCAGTTCAGGCAAAGTTCGCCCCAGTGCCCCACCGGCAGGCCGGTGCCACGAATTCCGAAGCCGTGTCCGCCCGCACCGAAGATGTGCAGCTCGGAGGCAATGTTGGCCCGCTTGAGCGCGCCGATGAGAATGATGGAGGACATCGCGGCGTCATCGAACGCATGCGCGATAAACATCGGCGGCGTGGTTGCGTTGATGCGCGAGGCGATGTCCGGGCGGAGGGCGTCACGGGTTGTGAAACCGCCGCCATAGATCGGGATGTTGAAATCCGGGCGCGTCGAAAATTTATCGGCGGCGTCGATCGGGTCGTATTGGCGGGGTTCCGCGTGAAACACCGACAGCATCACATTGATTTCGCCGCCGGCGGAAAAGCCGATGCTGCCCACGGAATCGCTGTCGATTTTCCATTCCGCCGCACGCGAGCGGATGATGCCCATGGCGCGTTGCGCATCCTGCAGGCCAACTTTGTAGCGCGCCTGCGGGTCGCGGGCGGGGACGCGGTATTTCAACATGAACACCGCGATGCCCTGCGCGTTGAGCCACTCGGCGATCTCGTAGCCTTCGTGCTCGATCGCGAGGCGTGCCAGGCCACCACCCGGAATCACGAGCATCGCCGTGCCCGTATTCTTTTCCGGTTTCGGGAGGAAGACGGAGAGCGTCGGGACCGTCACGTTCGTGATCTGGTCGAACGGGCGGGGGCGGTCCGGCAAAACGTGTTCGGGACCATAAGCTCCCTCTTTGTCGCCAGGCGGAAGCCCCGGCCAGAGCGTGATGACCTCGGAGGGTTTGTAGGTGACGCTTTCAATGACGGCGACCTGGGAGGGCGCGGGCGCCGCGAAGCTCGCGGTGGCGGAGAACGCAAAAGCCGCAAGGGCGGCGGACAGGGTAAGCAGCGGGGTTTTCATGAAAAAATCGGCAGGGGTGGGAGGGGAGAAAGACGGATCAAGCGGTCCTCGGTGGCGCAATAAAAGCAGGAACGCCAAATTTTTCGTTTCGGCGAGGTTCTTCGTGAGCGGAAGCGGGGCGCCGGGCGGCGCGGTGTCGACTTCGACGTCAGCGGAGAGCGTGAACGCCCAAACCGAACCTAACCCGCATGCATCACACTTTCCGTGAGGATTTTTTTGCCACAGAGAGCACAGAGCGCAGACACAGAGGGCACAGAGCCAAACATCGTGTCTTGCTCTGTGCCCTCTGTGTCCCAGCTCCGTGTCCTCTGTGGCTCATGCCTTGGTTGAATTTTGGTATGAGTTTTTCGGGCTAACGCGGATTTGACGCCGCGGCTGCTCTCTTCAGGGTCTCGCCAGCCCCCCGCCGCTCAAGCGGATCGTTAACCCCCCGTCTTATGAATGCTACGTCCCGCGATCGCTTGCGGCGGAAACTTTGTTTCCTGGCTGCAGGCTTGATGGTTTTGTCCGCCGCCGCCGCACCCGCGGTTATCTCATCTGCAGTTAACGCACCTGCGGTTTCGGCAGCATCCCGTCCAGTACCCAGCGAAGGACCTGCGGCGGCGCTGGCTTTCGCGCGTAGTTTTCGCGGCGAAATTTATACGGCCAACACGCTGCATTGCTGGCCCGACGCGGAAGGCGTTCCGTTCGCCGATTGCGAAAACATCATTCCGATGGGGGCGAATTTGTGGACACCCCGGCAGATCCTCGCGGATTTCAAACGACGCATGGCGGCGCTCCCGGCCAGCGAGCGAAAGAAGGGAATCATCGTGATGCTGAAGACCGAGCGCTGCGCGACGAAGTCACTGCGCGCGTGCACGGTCACCACTTCCGCGCTCGAGAAACGCTCGACCCCGCTCGCCGGCGAATTCGCAATCTACGGGCTCCTGATCAAGCCGCGCGACGGCGATACTCCGGCGGGATCGCTGAAGATCGAGACCGGCGTGGACGCGTGGAAAAACGACGCGGCGGGCGAATATGATTTCAAGCAGGGACCGGGAGCGACGCTGGCGTTTCTCGACCCGCGGGATGGTTCACTCCTCGAGCGAACCGACGCGATGAAGCTGCGGTTGACCGAAGCCGATTTCATCAAGAACAAGGGCGACACGCCCCAGCTCCACGCGAAGCTCGAGAGCATTCTCGCACGAGTGGCGAAGAAATAGGGACGGGGGCTTTCGAGGCTTCTTGGGTTGATCGGCGGATGAGAACTGACTCCGCTCGGAGTTTGTCTCGCGAAGGACGCAAAGGAAGCGAAGGCCTGCAAAAGGTCCGGGGAGCGCCCGCGTCTCGCGGGCTGCTTTCGGCGTGTCGCCGAGAGCGTTTCCGGATGGTTCGGGCGAGACGCCCGAACCGGCACGTGAGACGCGGGCGCTCCCCGGACCAGAGAAAGGCAAGGTACCTCGGGCGTTCTCCGGAGCGCAGGTTGCGTCAATAAACCATCTGATAGCTGACAAACGTGAGTTGCGTGCTCGTCGGCGAAAACGTTGGGCCGGACGCAGGGCCACCCATCAGACGGCCCATCTGATCGTTCGCCCCGCTGGTGAGATTCAACCGGCGAATCTCGATCGGGCTGTTCGGCGGATCGCCGACGACGCCTTTCGGGTAGGTGACGAACGCGGCGTACGTGCCGTTCGGGGACAGCCGCGGAAACCAGTTGCCGCTTTCCTCCTTCGTGAGCTGCGTCGGCTCGGAACCGTCCGCCTTCATTTTCCAGATTTGCATTGAGCCGCTGCGGTCGGAGCAAAAATAAATCCACGCACCATCCCCGGAAAACTGCGGGCCGTAGTTTTTTCCCTGGCCGTTGGTCAGGCGCGTGGCCGCGGTGCCGCCGTCGACGGGAATCGTGTAGATGTCCGGCACCGTATCGGTATCGAACACAAACGTTTTTCCGTCCGGCGAGAGACTCGTGCCTGCTCCGGTCGTGGGCGTCAGCAGGCGGGGCGTGCCACCGGCGACTGGCACCAGGTAACTGTTCGGAGGCGGACGCTGGCCGGGTGCAGCCGGGGCGCCCTGCGAACGATCGACGAAGATGATGAATTTGCCGTCGGCGGAAAGGCCGTGGCCGCGCGTGACCGCCGTAAACTTGCCGGTATCGATCAGCTCGGGTTCACCGTTTGCGAGCGGAGCTGCGCCGAGGGTGGGCGCGGGTCCTTGCGTGCCGTCGGCATTGCGCGCGCGCACGGGCAGCTTGATCGGCAGCCGATACAGCCGCCCGCCCCGGCTGAAAATGATCGCGCTGTTATCGGGCAACCAGAGCGGCCCCTCGATACTTCCCGGCGTGGTGTAGAGAGCGACCCGATCGGTGTTCTGGGTCTGGTTCGCGTTCACGGGATTCGACGCCTGGGTCTCGAGCGTGCTGTAGAGCTGAGGCGTACCGGCCGGGAGAGTGGTTTTCAGATCAACGTTGGAAAACACGACGGTTTCGACGCGCGTCGACGTGTCGTTGCCGTTGTGCGCGGCCACCGCCAGGCCGAGGTAGAACGGCTCCTGGAATTTCAGGGAGTAGGAGGCACCGCTGTATTTTGGGTCTTCTCCGGCTTTGCCGACAAAGAGTGTGAAGGTGTCGCCGCGTTTTTCGAGGCGCAGACGCACGGGTCCGACGACGTTGCTCATGACCTCACGGGTCGGGCCGCCTTTGGTCTCGCGGAATTGCAACGCGGTCAGGCCGTCGCCGTGCGTGCTGGCGTCGATGTAAGGCGAGTCGGCATCGAGGCTCTGGCGGATGATCAGGCACGCTTTGCGATGCGGATCGGAAGGGCCGGTGGGGTTGGGAAGGAATGCGATATCGGCGGCGAAACTCACGTCGCCCGAAAGTTTTTTGTAGGCGAAATGAAACGCGTCGACCTTCGCCCACATGTTATTCCCGCCGCCGGTTACGGTGTAGGTTTTCTTGCCGGCGTCGAAAGCAGCGTTGCCGGGCGCGGGTAAGATACCGATGTCAGCGTGATTCTCGAAAAGCCCGACGGCACCGCCGGGAGCCGAAGTCGAGGGAGACGCGGCCGGAGTCTGACCATGGCCGAGGGAAGCAAGGACGAGGGCCGCGGCAAACGCACCGAATCGCGACAACGAAAGCATGCGGGAGGCAAACGTGGGGTAACGCATAGGCCGGCGAAAATGCGCCGCCGCCGCGCGGGAACAAGATTTAATCCGCTGCGCCGCTCGGTGGCACATGCGTCCGCCCGTGAGTTTTGAGTCCAATCTCAAGTTCGTTGGTATGACGCAGCAGAGTTCCCCACGAAACTCCACGAAATCAAAACCGAGCGATTCTTCACGGCTGCTCCTTCATCACCGTTCGGTGCACGATCATAGCCTGAGTTTTGACCACAGATGACACAGATGAATACCGGATTAAATGCCCCGAACCCCTCCTTCCGATGCCTTCTATCCGGTTCGTATCTGTGTCATCGGTGGTTAAAAAGGATCGGTGCGCATGAACTTTTCGGCGACCGCGGACTTTCCCTCACTGGTGGGATTCTCCTTTCGTGCTCCTCACGTGGCCGGGGGTCAAATCCGGCTGCATGGCTTGGCTAACGGCTGGACCCGAGGTCAGCTTTCAGCTTCTCGAGCTGCGCGGCGATTTCAGCTCTGGGACCAAGTGAGAGGCAGCGCTCGGTGGTGTGACGCGCTTCGGCGGTTAAGCCGCTGCGGAGATACAGCTGCGCGGTTTTGAAGCCAAGGTCGCTATCGCGTGGGTAAAGCGACATGCCCTCCTCTAACGCGGCGAGTTCGGCTTTCGTCGGAGGGACCGCGCCAGCCAGCCACGTGTCTGCGATAATCTGGTACGCGTGGGGGAAACGGGGTGTTTGGCGACGACCGATCGCGAGCGGCTCCAACACAAAGGAGACTTGGCTGCTCGCGAGTTTGCCTTCGGCACCCTTCGGATCCGCCAGCGCCTCGCCCTGACGCAATCGTGCAAGTTCGAGATAAACGCGCGGGCGACCTTTTTCGGGTTGCCCCGCATCATATTCGCAGAGCCCGAGGGATGCGAGTAGCCGCGGATCGCGGTCACCGCTCTCATAACCGCGCATCAGCGTTTCACGTGCTTGCGCGATGTAGTAGTCAGGCGCTTCGCCCGCGGGAGCAGGCCGCATCGGATGTTTTGCATACAGGCGGGTCGCCTCTCCGCTGATGCGCGCAAACTCCTGCACGGTGGCGTCGCGAAACGAAATCGGCGCGGGATCTGGGACGCCGTCGGCTTGGAGATGGAGACGCTTTCGCTGGGCGGTATTGAGCTGAGTCGTCAGCTGTCCGCGCATTTCCTCGAACGTGATTCCGAAGCATTCCTGAAACAGCTTCTCTGTGATCGGTTCGCCGGTTGATCGCTTCACGAACTTCATGAAGGCCGCGCGGTGTGCACCTTGATCGTCGAACAGGCCCCAGACGAAGAACAGCCGTGCCTGCTCGAACTCGATACCTGTGCTCGGACCCGACTCAAACAACTCCTTCATCGGCAGCAGCAGGTCGGCCGTGACAGGAACTTTGGCGGCTAGCTGCGTGCTCGTGTCGGACCACTGCACGCCGGTCCAGGTGAAGTAGGCGCTATTCCACCACTCGTCCAAAGCGATGGAAATCCAGCGCGGTAACGGGGGCGTCCGGTATTGAACGAGGTGCCGTGCGAAAACCCGGAAGGCGCTGCCGCCGGCTTGCTTTCCACCGCCGGTGAGCGCCATGAAATTTCCCATCACCTGCTGATCCCAGAGATTCTGCGAAATCATCAAGGCGTCGTCATCCGCCAGCCGCGGGAAACCGCCCCACCGGCGGTCTGATCCCCACTCAAAACCGACAATCTTACCCCGAGCAACAATTGCTCGCGGGTCCGCGTTGCGGCCGGGCATGGATGGGCCGCGCAACGCATCGGTTTCCGACCGATAGAGGAGAATTTGAACGGGCACGTCCGTGGGCGTCAGGAAATCTGCGCCAAAGAAATACGTGAACAGCTGAATCTGCCGCTGCAGGCCGGCGACCCATTGCTGCGTTACCTCGTCGGGTTGATCCGAGAGAATCTCGAAACCGGGAGCTTCCGCATACCGCCAGGTCGTTCGCGTCATCTTCGGCGCCTCTTCACCCGCAATCTTGCGCAAACCCAAGACGCCCGTGAGCGCACCGATGATGATCAGCGAGCGGAGAAATCGACGCGACCGTGCTCGCTTCGAGGCGGTGCAGAGCTCCTCTATTTTCATTCCTTGGTGGGTGGCGCAGCGGGAGCCGTTGGACCGATCACCCTCGGCGTGCCGATCTCCACGTTGCCCTCGCGCACGGCGCGTTTGGAAAGCAGTTCGGGGCTCGCCATTTCTTTTCCGAAGTACGGGCCCGCGGCAGCTAACAGGGTCGGCAAACCCTGGGCTTGGGAAATTCCGTTCGCCGCGACGGTCATGCGCGTGCGCCACAGCAGGATCTGTTTCCCCTCGGTCACGGAACGATAGTCGTAGGCAGAAGCCACGATGTAATACACGTTGCCCGCCGCCTGATTGAGCAGCAGTTCGTTTTTTGCGTCCCGCAATTTGAAGAGGTTAACGGGGTTCGCGAAGGTGAGCATCCCCGGCGAAAGCGGCGGCGCACCCCCGCTCGCGAGTTGGGTATTGGCCGCGCTGTTCATCGCGTCGGCCTCCACAAACATCGCGAGCAGCTCCTTCGCAAACTTCGCGCCACCGACGAGCGCGGCGCGGTCCAGGATGTTGCTGACGACTTGCTCGCCGGAATACACGGGATTTTCCACGTCGCCCTCGACCAGCATGCTGTGCGAACCCCAGCCGTACACGACCACCAGCGAGGGCGGCTGAGCCGGAAGCTGTGCCGGGAGATAACCGGAGACGGCGAGCGAACGCAGCAGGATCTGCTCGAGCTCATCCGGGGGGAGGGTGTGTTCGCCGCCGGACACCTCGCCGATCTGTTTGTATCCAGTGGTATGGATTTGGAAAAAAGCCGGGTGCTGCGGGGAAACCGCGGGAAGTTTTTTCCCCGCTTCGGTGGTTTCGGTGATGACGGTGAGTTCGAGCGGCGGATTTTTCTGGAGGAAGTTGGGGAGGAGGGAAAAAATCCATTCCGCTTTGCGGGGACTTTCTTTCCCCGCACCGGCCGGAACCGCGGCGCATTCCGCTGACGATCCCAAGGCGAGAAACGAAACCGCGAGCAACACGCTGGACAAGAGGCGGCGGGGAACCATGGGCGGAGAACGATTGAGAGCGTGGATAGAGGGAAAACGCGTCCTCGCACCAAAAGAGACCAATCCACTTCCAGTGCAACTTTGCACTTCACCGCTGAGGGAGGCTGCCCGCTCGTCAGCGATTTGGAAAACAGCGGTGGTGCGCGCGCTGGTTTTGGGTGAGGAGCGCTCCGATCGATTCGCCAAGCCGGATCGATGCACTGAGAAGCCACGAGTAAAAATCCTCGGCGCAAGCCCGGGGCATTCGCAGAAACTCGTGCACCTTGCCGTTCATGTAGGCGGGGTGCTCACCCCGCGAGGGCATGCGCTGCGAAATCTGAAATCAGCGGGGTGAGGGCACCCCGCCCACAAAAGCAGCCGGATGGATTGATTCAAAGGCCCCGGGCATTTTTCATTCGTTTCCGTTCGTATCTATTCGTGGTTGAGGTGAATCGTTACGGATAGGCCTTAGTCCCCGAAGGAACGTCCCGACCGCGGCGCACGACAGACCGGTTAGTCACATTTTTGACTGCGAAAGCACGGCCTCGGCCCCTCGGTTTCACGTCTTCACCGCCCTCAATCCAAACTCAGCCAAGAACATCGCGACAATCGTTGAATTTGCCTCGCGATCTGGAGCAAGTGGCGCATTTTTTTCGCACCCCTTAAAGTCTGCGCCCTTCCGGTCTGCCGGCCCGGCGCCATTGCAAAAGTTCCGATGCCTTACCCGACCGCGCTTCCATTTCCCCGAGTTTCCTTCGTTCCCGCCGTTCGCGCCTCGGCGGCGCTCTTCACGGCGTTGATGGCGCCTCTCGTGGTCCGCTCCGCAGAAGTACCGGCGGCGCGCGTACATCCGGCACAACCGGGGAATCCCTCCGCGTTTCTGGAGACCTATTGCTTCGAGTGCCACGATTCGGCCACCAAGAAAGGCGGTCTCGTGTTGGAGAATCTCGATCCCAACAATCCCACGGCCCAAGCCGAGACGTGGGAGAAAGTCCTGCGCAAGCTCGATCATCGGCAAATGCCTCCGCTGGGAGAAGATCGCCCGAGCGATCCGCTCTACCGGGAAATTTCCACCCAGCTGGCCGCGGAGCTCGATCGCGGGGCGGCCGTGCGCCCGAATCCGGGACGTACCGACACGTTCCGCCGGCTGACCCGCACCGAATACCAAAACGCCGTGCGCGATCTCCTCGGACTCGAGATCGACGCGACCGCGCTTCTCCCCAACGACGAGCCGAGCCACGGTTTCGACAACGTCACGGTGGGAAATCTTTCGCCGACGTTGCTGGATCGCTACGTTTCCGCCGCGCAGAAAATCGCGCGGCTCGCGATTGGTGCGCCGAGGAAAACGCCGAATGGCGATACGTTTCGGGTCGCGCCGGAAGTCACGCAGGAAGAGCACGTCGAGGGATTGCCCGTCGGTACGCGGGGTGGCGCGGTGTTTCCCTACGTTTTTCCACAGGACGGCAGTTACGAAATCCAGGTGCGACTCGCGCGCGATCGCAACGAACAGGTCGAAGGTTTGAAGAAGCCGCATGAGGTCGAAGCTTTGATCGATCGCGAGCGGGTGGGGCTGTTTACCGTCAGTCCGCCCGGCGCGGATAAGAACGCCGAGGGCGTCGACGCCCACCTGAAGTTTCGGGTCTCAGTGAAAGCGGGTCCGCACGACGTCGGGGTCACCTTTCCGAAAAATCCCTCGGATCTGCTCGAGCTGGAACGCCAGCCGTTCATCGCGCGTTTCAACATGCACCGGCATCCGCGCACCGCACCGGCGCTCTACCAGGTTTCAATTACGGGTCCCTTCGATGCGACCGGTCCCGGCGACACGCCGAGTCGGCGAAAAATTTTCGGAGATTCAGCAGCAGGGCAAAGTCCCCATGCGCCCTCCGCCGGGGTGATCGTACTGAACGGGACGTCGCTGCAGACCTCCGCTTCCCCGCAAGCCAATGCCGAGGAAGCGCGTGCCCGTCATGTTTTGATGCCGCTTTTGCGGCATGCTTACCGTCGTCCGGTGACCGAGGAAGATCTGCGCAAGCCGATGCAGTTTTTCCGCGAGGGCAGTGCGGAAGGAGCCGGTTTCGAGTCAGGCATCGAAAACGCCCTCAGCGCGATTCTGGTCAGCCCGCGTTTTCTCATCCGCGTCGAGGAGGATCCTGCTGGAATTGCTGCCGGCACGGTGTACCGCGTGAGCGATCTGGAACTCGCTTCCCGCCTTTCCTTCTTTCTCTGGAGCAGCATTCCCGACGACGCGTTGCTCGATGCCGCCGTGCGCGGAGACCTGCGTCAGCCGAAACTGCTCGAGCAACAAGTCCGCCGCATGCTCGCCGACGAACGTTCGCGCAGCCTCGTGACGAATTTCGCGAGCCAGTGGCTGCAACTGCGCAAACTCGATTCGATCACTCCGGACCTGCGGCTGTTTCCCAATTTCGACGACAACCTCCGCCAGTCCTTCCGGCAGGAAACCGAACTCTTCTTCGAGAGCATCCTGCGGGAAGATCGCCCGGTCACCGATCTGCTGAGTGCCGATTACACGTTCGTGAATGAGCGGCTCGCGAAGCACTACGGCCTGCCAAATATCTACGGCAGCCGATTCCGGCGCGTCTCGTTCGCCGATGATCCCGCGCGACAACGTGGCGGGCTGCTCCGGCACGGCAGTGTGCTCACGGTCACCTCTTACGCGACGCGCACTTCGCCCGTGATCCGCGGGCATTGGATCCTCGCCAATCTTGTCGGGGAGCCACCGCCGCCGCCGCCGCCCAACGTTCCTTCGCTCGACGACAACACCGTGAACGCCTCGCTGCCGATGCGCGCCCGCCTTGCGGAGCATCGCGCCAATCCCACATGTGCGAGCTGCCACAACGTGATGGATCCGGTCGGCTTCTCGCTGGAAAATTTTGACGCGGTGGGGCGCTGGCGGACGACCGAGGAGCGCAAGCCCATCGACGCTTCCGGCGGATTGCCGGACGGGAGCACCTTCACCGGCGTAGCGGCGCTGGAGCACGGCCTGTTGCAACGCCCCGAACTTTTCGCCGGCACGTTAAGCGAGAAACTGCTCACGTTTGCCTTGGGCCGCGGCGTCGAATCCTACGATGCGCCCGCCATTCGCGAAATCGTGCGCCGCGCGCAGGCTGATAACTATCGTTTTTCCGCTTTGATTCTCGGACTCGTCAACAGCACCCCCTTCCAAATGAGGAAATCCCCATGAACATGATCACCAAGAAGGCGCTCTCGCGTCGGACTTTCCTCCGAGGCATGGGCGCATCACTCGCCCTTCCGCTGCTGGACGCCATGATTCCCGCGGCGGTCGCGGCCAGCAAGACGCCCGCGCTGCCCGTGCGGCGGCTGGGCTACGTCTTCATGCCCATGGGCTGCGATCAATCGCGTTGGATCCCGCCGGGCACCGACGGAAAACTGGGCGAACTTTCGCCGATTTTGCAGTCGCTTGGCTCGGTGAAGGAGCACGTCACCGCGTTCACCAATCTCGAACTGCGCAACGCCTATCCGGGTTCACACGCGACTTCGAATTCATCGTTCCTTAGCGCGGCGAAAGCGAAGCACACTGAGAGTTCGGATTATTATCTTGGCACGACGGCTGACCAGATTGCGGCGCAGCAGATCGGGCACGAAACCCAGCTCCCCTCGATCGAGCTCTCGATGGACATGCTCCAGACCACGGGCCAGTGCGACAATGGCTATGCGTGCGTCTATCAAAACAATCTCTCATGGTCTTCGCCGACGACGCCCCTCCCTTCCGAGGCGCACCCGAGAATCGTTTTCGAACGGCTCTTTGGCGAGGGCGGCAATCTCGCGGAGCGCCGGGCCGCGCTGCGGAAGCGGGCGAGTCTGCTCGACTGGATGGTGGAGGACATCTCGAGCTTGAAACGAAATCTCGGCCCGAGTGATCAGGCGCGGGTGAACGAGTACCTCGACACGGTGCGCGAGGTGGAGCGCCGGATTCAGAAAGCGGAAGCCGACGCCGCGACCAGTTCGTTGCCGGCCGATCTCGAGCGGCCGCTCGGAGTGCCCGCTTCGTATGCGGATCACGCGAAGCTCATGTTCGATCTTCAAGTGCTGGCGATGCAGGGCGACATCACGCGGGTTTGCACGTTCCAGCTCGCGCGCGAAACCAGCAACCGGACCTATGTCGCGGAAACCGGCGTTTCCGATCCGCACCATCCGCTCACGCATCACGGCAACGACCCGGACAAGATCGCGCGCATGGCAAAGATCAACGCGTTCCACGTGTCGCTGTTCGCCTATTATCTGGAGCGGCTCAAAGCCACGCCAGACGGCAACGGGTCCCTGCTCGATCATTCGCTGATTCTCTACGGCAGCGGCATCGGCAATCCCAACATCCACGATCATACGAATCTCCCGGTGCTCGTGGCCGGGGGCGCGGCTGGTGGCATGAAGGGCGGGCGTCACATCCGCTACGATCAGCCGGTGCCGCTCGCGAACCTGCACCTCTCGTTGCTCGACAAGGTCGGCGTGCGGATCGATTCGTTCGCGGACAGCACCGGCAAGATCAATGACTTGTTCTCACCGCTTTCGGTTTAAAATCGGGGCGTCGCTATGAATTCCAATCGGCTTCAGGGGTCTTTTGCCTGTCATTCTGCGCGGAACTGGATTGGTGGGGTGGCACGGGCATCTTGCCCGTGTTCCGAACCCATGGGCAAGATGCCCGTGCCACTCAAATGGCCGACAGCCCCAGACACGTTCAGCGCCCGTCCACCAAACCGCGGTGTTTATTGGCGTCTCAGCATGGCCAAGGGGACTGCGGGCTTCGCGTCCGCTTTCGCGAAGTTTCCCCGGTGCGGAGTGATCGGCTTTGCCGGACTGCTTTTCGCCACGAGCGCGTTTTCGTCGCCCGCACCACTCGCCGATGCGGTGGAAAAGAAAGACGGGTTCGCGGTGCGCACGTTGATTCGCGATACGAACGTTAACGCCGCGCAGGTCGACGGCATGACGGCGCTGCATTGGGCGGCCTACAATGACGATCTCGAGTCCGCGAAACTCCTCGTTAGCGCCGGTGCGAACCCCAAGGCGGAAAACCGCTATGGTGCGACGCCGCTTTCACTCGCTTGCGTGAATGGCAATGCGGCCTTCGTTGACCTGCTTCTCGCCGCGGGGGCCGAAGCCAACCAGCCCCTTCGCGGCGGAGAAACGCCGCTGATGACCGCCTCGCGCACGGGGAAAATCGGGCCGGTCAAAGCGCTGCTCGCGCGCGGCGCTGAGGTAAACGCGAAACTTCCGAGCGGGCAGACGGCGCTGATGTGGGCAGCGGCGGAGGGCCATACGCCCGTGGTTGCAGCGCTGCTCGCCGCGGGTGCGGAATTTAAGACCCAGCTTGCCACCGGTTTCACACCGATGCTGTTCGCCGTCAGGGGAGGTCACACCGATATCGTGCGCGTCTTGTTGAAGACCGGCGTCGATGTGAATGAGCCTGTTCAAGGTGGCCGGAACGTCGCGAAATATCTGCGGCGTGGCGCCGGCGCGCTCACGACCGCGATTGAGAACGGGCATTTCGAACTCGCGGCGCTCCTGCTTGATCTGGGTGCCGACGCGAATGACATGCGCTCCGGCTTCACGCCGTTGCATGTTCTGTCGTGGATTCGGAAACCGGATCGCGGGGAGGACGAAGGTGATCCGATTCCCGAAGGGTCGGGCAATCTCTCCAGTGAGCAGCTGATCCGGAAGCTCGTCGCGAAGGGTGCTGACGTTAATGCGCGTCTCACGGGCGGCCCGTCAGGCGGCGGCCGCATCGCCCGCAAAGGTTGCACGCCGCTGATGCTCGCCGCCGACACGGCCGACACCGGCTTCATGAAGATTCTCGTCGAACTCGGGGCTGACGCCACCATGCGAAATGCCGATAATTGTACGCCATTGATGGCGGCGGCCGGGCTGGGAACGCGTTCCGCCGAGGAGGAAGCGGGCACGGATGAAGAAGCGGTCGAGGCGGTCGGCTATCTGTTGAGTCTCGGTGCTGACATCAATGCGGTTTCGGATTCCGGCGACACGGCGATGCACGGAGCGGCGTTCGCCAATTTTCCGAAGGTCGTGAAATTCCTCGCTGCCAAGGGAGCAAAGGTTGAGGTCTGGAATCAACCGAACAAACGCGACTGGACTCCTCTGCGCATCGCGGAAGGCCACCGTTATGGAAATTTCAAGCCCTCGTTCGAAACCGTGGCGGCAATCAAAGAGGTCATGATCGCCGCGGGCGTCACGCCGCCCCCGCCCCTGCCACCCATTCCGATTAAAGGGTACGGGAACTAAGCGAAATTGCTTTCGGACGCGGTGGGCGCGGATCGACCCGACGGGGAGACTGCATTCGGGTTGAGCCGGAAAAAATTCAGGAGAGAACCACGGATGAACATCCCCGGAGCAAGCTCCGGGGCATTTTCAAAAACCGATGGACTTCAGAATTCTGCCCGGTCCGGGGAGCGCACGCGTCCTCGCGTGCCGACTTTGGGCGTCTCGCCCAAGTCCTCCGAACCGCTCTCGGCGAGACGCCGAGAGCAGCACGCCCAGGTGCGTGCGTTCCCCGGACCAACTCGTCGCCGCCAACCTCCCTGCGACCAAGCCGAAGGCGACCTCACGGGCGGGAGGCCAGTGCTACGTGACATGGGCGTCCCGCCCATGTCGGGGAAAGTCCAAAATGGAGGGACGTTGGTATTGGTTCCCGCTCGGAGTATCCGGTTTCATCGGTATCCATCCGTGGTTCAATTGCATGAGTATGCCGGAGAGCGCGTGAGCGCGACGCGATGCCCGGCTCTGCGCTGAGTCTATTCGCCGGTCCCGCCAAACCCGCCCCCTCCTCCGCCGCCCCCTCCACCACCGCCGAAGCCGCCACCGCC
>JBDSSU010000614.1:0-3018 GCA_039928635.1 Opitutaceae bacterium
TACGACGCGGTGATGCATGCCATCGATATTCTCCGCGATCCCAACGGTCTCGCGCTGAGTGCCGAGCGGATCACGTTGAGCACCGTGGGCGTGGTACCGGGACTTCTGCGACTCGCGCGGGAGAAACGCCCATTGCATCTTGCCGTTTCCCTGCACGCCGCGACCCAGGAGGAACGGGCGGCGCTCGTTCCTGCAGCGAAAAAATGGCCCCTCGATGAATTGATGGCCGCGTGCCGCACCTACAGCGAGCAAACCGGGCGTCGGATTTTCTACGAGTGGACGCTCATTGAAGATAAAAATGATTCGATCGAACACGCGCGCGGGGTCGGCCGGCTTCTCCAAGGGCTCCCCGCCCAAGTGAACCTGATCCCGCTCAACCCGACCGCGGGCTACCACGGCACTCCGACGCGCACGGAGGCCGCGAAGCGATTTCAACGCATCCTTGGCGAGGAATTTTCCCTGCCGAGCACGGTGCGTCAGCGCCGCGGCATCGATATCGCGGCGGGTTGCGGACAGCTCGCCGTGGTGGACATTGCGCGGACCTAGCCCGAAAAACTCATACCAAAATTCAACCAAGGCATGAGCCACAGAGGACACGGAGCTCGGACACAGAGGCCACAGAGCAAGACACGATGTTTGGCTCTGTGGCCTCTGTGTCTGCGCTCCGTGCTCTCTGTGGCAAAAAAATCTTCGCGAAAAGAAATTTCGTGATTCTGAACGCAGCGAGGAATCCACGGCCGCGCGCACCCGTCGCCTATGAACGCATGGCTTCTTCGCTCCGCCGCTGATGAACGGATTGGGGTGGCACGGGCATCTTGCCCGTGGGCTCGAAACACGGGCGGGACGCCCGTGCCACTCAGACTGCCGACAAGTCGACCGTTCATTCCTGCGCTCCACGCAATCCGCTCCTCGGAATTACCGGTCTCAGATGACAGGAAATGAGTTTCAATCGGCTTAAACCCATTCCCCCGTGCGATGCCTCAGCCCAAAAGCTCACGCGCCTTGGCCACGCGAGGATTCATCGACAACTGGACCTCGCCGATTTGCGGTGCCAGCCCGAGCTGGCGGGCGCGGTGCAACAGGGTAAGCCACGCCAGCGAGCCGGCCGCACTCGTGACCGCTTCCGATGAAAAGCTCATCAACACAGGGGTGATGGGTGGCAGCTGTTCTGGTTTCAGCAGGGTTTTCTCCGCCAGAAACAGCCCGAGCTCGGCGCCGAGCACATCCAGCCACACGCGCGGCGTTGCCGACGGAGTATAAGCCAAAGGCGCCGCCACGGAACTCCACTCCATAAACGCTCGCACCTGCTCATGGAGCTTTCTCAACTCGACGTTCGCGGTGGCCGGCGTCCACCGCGCGATGAACTGCTTTCGCTCGCGAAATTTTTTCACCTCCAAAATCCGGAGCGTGAGTTCGTAGTCGCCCGCAGTCTGATGCAAACTGCCGGTCACCACGTAATCGAAACCGCCTTCCGTGGAGTCCACGATTTGACGCAGGTTCTCCGTGGTCCAATCGCTGTTGAACAGCATCGGAAGCTTTAGCTCCGGCGTCTGCAGCAGACCCACGACCGCGACCGGTGAATAGAGTGGCGAAAAATAAAATGTTTCCGCCAGCCAAAGCGGAATGGCGCGGGAAAGCCTTCCCAGCTCGTCTTCGGGCAATTTGAGCGCAGCTCCGAAATCACGATACGCACCGGGCAGTGCCAGCTGCGCAAACGCGATGCGGCGCAAGTCGCCCTCTTTCGCCGGCAGGATTTCGGCCGCCAGCGGCTCGAGGCCATAAAACCAAATCGGTTTGCTGATGCTCACCATGTCGATTTTTGCCGCTGCGGTGGGCGACCCGGGCGTGTCAGCGTCGTTCACCGGTGCCGCGCCTTGGGCGATCAAATCAGCGAGGGCATTCGAGAATCCGTGCAGCCGTTCTTCCAGTTCGGGACGCTGCAGCTCGAAAAGAATATCGAGCACGTGCTGCGCCGAGCCGGTCTGGCGCAACGCGAGATAAGCTTGGAGCAGGTTCAGCCCGGTGGCCGGCCCGTGCCGCTCCGCATCGTAACGCGGCGCGATGAGATCAACGATGGAGGCGACATGGCCGTTCGAGCCCAGATCGCCCGAAATCGTGACGAGTACGTCCGCCCGATCGCCCGCCGTGGTGAGCACCTCTTCATAAATCGCGAGCGCCCCCGGAAGATCTTTGGCTTCGAGCAAGCAGCGAGCTTCCGCAAGGCGAGGGATCACGCCTCCCCCTGTCGTAGCGACGGAGGGCGCGGGCTCGGCGGCAAACGAGGCCGGCTGCGCGTCAGGCTTCTTTGAGGAGAAGCGGTCAAAAAATCCCATGCCGCGAGCAAACGCATGCGTCTCCCGCTGGCGACGCTAAATCAGTGAACGGGGACGTGACGCGCGCTCAAAGTCTCCGGAACGCAGGGCTAAACTTTCGCACGTACGACCCTACCGCGCGGGCGCTGTCACGGGCTGAATTTTTTTCAGCAGCTGGTCCCGCTGCTCTTTCGCGGCGGCGTCTGTGGGGGCGAGCTTCAGCACCTGGTCGTAGTCCGCGAGTGCTTTTTGAAAACTGTCCTCGTCCACGGCTCCGGCGGAAAGAGCCAGGGCGTGAAACGCACCGGCTCGCCGGAGATAATTGTAGGCCTCGATGCCGAACGGAAATGCCAGCCCCCGGTTTTGGTAGGATAACACGCGATGACCCACGACGGTTTTTTCTCCCGGGGGGCCGGGGCTCGCTCCCGAAGCCGCCAGATAAAGAGCGAGTGTTCTGTCATATTCGGCGACCGCTTCCCGATCGTTCTTCGACTCGAACAGCGCGTCGGCCCGACCGAGGTGACCTAAAACACTCGAAGGGGATTTTTTGAGGACCACGTCGAAGGTGCTCAAGGCCGTCGCCGTCTGCCCCCGCCGGATCCAGCGATAACCCCGCTCCACCGTGGATTGTTCAACCGAATAGCATCCGGCCAGGGTGTTCGCGACGAACACGGCAGCTACGAGAAGAAGAGTTTTCATTCGCAAT
>JBDSSU010000615.1:0-5067 GCA_039928635.1 Opitutaceae bacterium
AGCTGCGGGGTGAGCGTCGCGCGGATGTCGGTGACGGCGGCAAAGGCCGAGATGATCAGCGAGGTCGGCGCGGTGATGCGTTTTTGCTGGCCGGTCTCCGCGTCTTTCCACGCGGTGCTCATGCTCATCGAGTCTTTCCCCACGGGAATCGTGATTCCGAGCGCGGGACACAGCTCCATTCCGACCGCGTGCACCGCGGCGTAGAGGTCGGCGCCATCGCCGGCGATCGCGGGCGCGGCCATCCAGTTCGCGGAAAGATTCACTTTGCCGATCTCGCCAATCTGCGCGGCGGCGAGATTCGTCAGCGCTTCACCCACCGCGAGCCGCGCCGAGGCGGCCGCGTTGTTCACCGCGACAGGCGTGCGTTCGCCCATCGCCATCGCTTCGCCGGTGTACACGTCGTAACTCGCCGCCGTCACCGCGCAGTCGGCGACGGGCACCTGCCAGGGGCCGACCATCTGATCGCGCGCGATGAGCCCGCCCAGCGTGCGATCGCCGATCGAGATGAGAAACGTTTTGTCCGCGACCGTCGGGTGGGCGAGCACACGCTTCACCGCTTCCAGAAGCGTGAGCGCTCCGAGCTCAAGCGGTTTTTGCGGGCGGGCGAGCGTCGCGTCGACGCGATGCATCCGTGGGGGTTTGCCCAGCAGCACTTCGAGCGGAAGATCGATTGGCGTGTTGCTAAACTGCGGGTCTTCCACCACGAGACGCTTCTCCTCGGTGGCTTCACCGACGACGGAGAACGGGCAACGTTCGCGCTCACAGAGTTGCCGGAACGCGTCGAGGCGAGCCGCCGGGACCGCCATCACGTAACGCTCCTGCGACTCATTGCACCAGATCTCGAGCGGCGACATGCCGGGCTCGTCATTGGGAATTTTGCGCAGGTCGAAACGCCCGCCGCGTCCGCCGTCGTTCACGAGTTCGGGTAACGCATTCGAGAGTCCGCCGGCGCCGACATCGTGAATAAAGGAAATCGGGTTTTCGTCGCCGAGCGCCCAGCAGCGATCGATGACTTCCTGGCAGCGACGCTCCATCTCGGCGTTGTCGCGCTGCACGCTGGCGAAATCCAAATCCTCGTTTCCCGAGCCGCTCGCCATTGAACTCGCCGCGCCCCCGCCGAGCCCGATCAACATGGCAGGTCCGCCCAGCACGACGAGTTGGTCGCCGGGGTTGATCGCGCCCTTCTGGATGTGGTCGGCTTTGATGTTGCCGAGCCCGCCGGCGAGCATGATCGGCTTGTGATAACCGCGGAGTTCGGTCCCGCGCGCGTTCGGCACTTCGGCTTCGAAGGTGCGGAAGTACCCGTTGATATTCGGACGGCCGAATTCGTTGTTGAAGGCCGCGCCGCCGAGCGGACCTTCGATCATGATGTCGAGCGCCGACACGATCCGCCCCGGTTTGCCGTTTTCTTTCTCCCAAGGCTGGACCGCACCGGGAATTTTCAGATTCGAAACCGTGAAACCGCTCAGGCCCGCTTTCGGTTTGGAGCCGCGGCCGGTGGCGCCTTCATCGCGGATCTCGCCGCCCGAGCCGGTGGCCGCGCCGGGAAACGGCGAGATCGCCGTCGGGTGATTGTGCGTTTCCACTTTGCAGAGGATGTGGATGTCCTCGTCGTGCGCGGCATATTCGCCGGTTTTGGGATCAACGTAGAAACGCCCGCCCCGCGTGCCGGTGAGCACGGCCGCGTTGTCCTTGTAGGCTGAAAGGATGCCTTCGCGGTGGAGCGTGTAAGTGTTCTTGATCATCTGGAAGAGCGAGCGGTCGCGCGTGGCGCCGTCGATTTCCCAGGTGGCGTTGAAAATTTTATGGCGGCAGTGCTCCGAGTTCGCCTGCGCAAACATCATCAGCTCGATGTCGTTTGGATTGCGGCCAAGCGCGGTGAAATTTTTCGCGAGGTAGTCGATCTCGTCGTCGGCGAGGGCGAGGCCGAGCGATTGGTTCGCGGTGGCCAGAGCGGCGCGGCCGGCGGTGAGCACGGGGATGCTGGTCATGGGCCGAGGCGCGTCGTGACTGAACAGGGTTTCGCAGGCGGCGAGATCCCCAAACGTCACCTGGGTCATGCGGTCGTGCAGCTTCGCACCGAGCAGCTGGAGGTGTTGCTCGTCCAAAACGGAAAACGGAAAACGCGTGGCGGCGCCGCCGACGTCGATCGTGTAGGCGATGACGCGCTCGAGGCGTTTGACCTTCGTGAGTCCGCAGATGTGCGCGATGTCGGTCGCCTTCGATGACCACGGTGAAATCGTGCCGGGCCGGGGCGCGACGATTTGCTGAATACCTTCCACCTCGACCGAGGCGCGACTCGGTCCGTAGGTGAGCAACTGCTCGAGGACGGTGCGTTCGGCGGACGTGAGTTCTTCGCCAGTTTCAACCACGTGGACGAATTCGGCGCTGATGGCCCGGGCGGGAATGCCGGCGTTGATGCTCTCGAGCAATTTTTTTAGCCGAAATTGGGATAAAGCGGGCGAGCCGCGGAGGATCAGCATGGAAGGACTTTCGATGCTCAACAACAACGCGGGGGCGTCAAGGGGCGGAAGCGCGACCCCCTACGGACGGATTCCACGGGTGGAAATTGCGTTGCCATTCGCTCGGCCGCCGCGCCTTTTCTCGCGCGCTGGTCCGCGCGAAGGTCTGGCATCCAGCGCCTCATGAATGCCACCTGCCACGCGGATCAGCATCACCGGTCACCGCGGCATCGCGTCGTTGGATGGTTCGCCCTAGTCGCGCTCACCTGCATGTGGCCGTTCGTGGGGAAAGCTCAGCCGGAGCGGTTTAGTTCGGTGAAAGCCTGGCGCGGGACGTTCATCGCGAAGGCACACCGATACACGTCCGATGCCATCGCCCCGGGCGGACAGAAACTCGGCTCGCTGGTCGTTTCCTATGACTCGTATTTCACGGCAGATTTCCTCCTCGATGAGTTTGAAGACGATCCAGCCATTTGGCGTGGACGCATCCTCAAGGCGTCGCTGGATGCCGATTATCGGGGGGTGAAGAACCAGGTCATCGATCAGGAGGACGGAAACACCCTTTATCAGGAGGAGTTCTTCAACACGAGCGGGAGGCCGGATTTTGGGGTGCAGCCGGTGGTGGAACTTTTGTTTCACCGGGAGCGCGGGTGGTCGCTCAATATGTCCACGCCGCGGCGCGACGCTGAACTCACGGAAAAAATGGTTCTCACGACCAAGAAAGGGCCGATGCTCCGTGAGCAGACCCAGCGCATAATTTCGGCTTCGGCTGAGACCGGCACCGAAACCCGGGCCTATCCCGCGCGAGGCCTGATTCTTTTTGCCGGTGCGGAAAAGAGCGAGGGGGCGCGTAGCATTCCTGGCGAGATCGCCGGAGACATCGTTTGGGAATATACCGCGTATCTCGAGCCGGCTGCCATGGAAGAGCTGCGGCTCGAAATCGATGAACCCACGGACTACCCGATATGGCGTCCGAGCACGACCGCGACCGCGAAAGCGGGGAAACCGCTGGTGGTGACGGCGAAGGTCGTTTCGGTTACCGGCGGAAACCCGCAGACCCGGGTGGAGCGTTTCATCTGGGAACTGCAGGGGACTTCGCGGGAACCGGGCGTAACGTTGAATTTTCCGGTGGACGCGACTGACGACCGGCTTGACCTCGAACTTGACGCAGATGGCGCGTTTTTCGTGCTCAAGGACAAGAAGCAGACGATGGAACGCGCGGTCCAGGCGGGGTGGGCCGACACTGTGAAAGTCGTCCCTTACGATTGGGGCGGCTGGTCGACGCTGCAGGTCACCGCCGTGCTCGTGGACGGCCGACGCGTGACCGGAACGGTGAAGGGCAAAGGAGACCGCGGCTTGCGTATCCCGAAGCGCACTCCCGATTCGCACATCGCCGATGGCTGGAAGGCCGAGCACGAAGGTGGCGCCGACAATTTGGACGACGACAAAATCGCCGGGCAGAAACATGACGGCGACGGTTTCTCCCTGTATGAGGAATATCGCGGTTGGATCGTCGCCGGACAACACGCGGGTGGTGATCCGCAGAAGAAGGACTTCTTCATCCTGGACATGACCGGTGGCGCCGCGGCGAAAGGAATCGAACTCTTCAAGGCGCTTTCGCAGCTCACCGTGCATTCGGAATTAAAGCCCGCTGAGATGTCGACGGCGACGCGGTTGATGAACGGTAATCACCGACGAGGTGCACGTCAGGTGGATCAGCACGGCGTTGTCATCTCCCACGAAGGCAACGGGCCCGGCGGGTATAACGTTGGAATCGAAGGAGCGGACAAATCCAAAGCCGGGCGACCCAAGGAGGTGCAGTGGGTGTTTGTGGAGCAGCATCACGAGAACGGTTTGTTCGCCGCGAAGAGCAGCGCGGAATACCACCTCAGCGAAAGCGATACGGCGCGGGTTTATGACCGCGGTGTCGCGCACGAGCTGTTGCATTCCGTCGGCGTGGATCATCACGGGGAACAAAAATGGACTTTGTTGAGGGCTGCGTTCCAAGGCGCCTCGGCTCCGCTCAATCCGACGGGTCGCGCCCGGTTCACGACCGGCTTCAGTCTGCACACCTCTCAAATCGACAAGCGGGACGACTTTAAGGAAAGCCGCGGCGAAACCATCACGTTGCTTTGGGAGGACACCAAAGCCGACGTGGCCGCGGAATCGGTCGCGGCGCATCAATCCGAACTCGCCAAAGTATTGGCCCGCAATCGCAGCGCCGAAGGCGTCGCGCAATACACGGAAATAGCCGCAAAGATGGCGAAGCTGGGGATAACCAAGGACGCGGCCTTCTGGACGGAGTACGACGCGGACCGACTCGCGTCGATGGATGCAACGCGGGGAATCAGGGTCGGCCACGCGGGCGGCACGGACAGCGGTGACGAGGAATGCGTCATGAGATATTACTTCGCTGACGCCTACAAAATCCCCGGTCGGGAAAACGCCTACTACCTGATCCGTCCGGTCCCGGGGTCCACCCACGCTGGCCTCGGCATTTGCCGAAGCCCCGACGGTACCGGTACCAACGGCGAGCCGTACTTTCGGTTTGGGGCCGCAGCGGGTGGGCGAGGTAACTGCTTCGGCGACATCTGTCCCAACGACG
>JBDSSU010000616.1:0-10741 GCA_039928635.1 Opitutaceae bacterium
GACGTCTGAGGCTGAGGAACCGCGGTCGCTCCGGTCGCTGGCGTCGCAGCCGTACCGGGCGCTTGGTTGCGCACGGTGCGCCGGCGCTCAATCTCGTCGGTCCACTCTTTCATTCGAGCCGCGTCAGTCGCTGGCGCGACGCTGGGAACTGTTGGACGGGCGACGAGATTCGTGACGGCGGAAGTCTGTAATGCTAGTGGAACCCCCAGCGGAGACGCGGGCATCGCGGGACCAGCCGAAGCGATCTTGGGCGTCCGCATCACGAGCTTCAGGGTGCGTCCTTGATAATCGACGCTGACGGTATCGCTCTCCGAATCGAAACTTTTGATCGAGAAACCCGGACCCGTCTCGTTGAGCTTCAACCAAGCGGCCGGCTTTTTCGCCGTGGCGTCGAAAATGCTGAACATCGTGACATCCTCGAACGTGGTGATGCCACGAAGCTCCAAAGGCGGGGGCGTGGTCGGCGCGGCGACGGCCTGACCCTGCGGCGGCAAAAACGGTGAAGTCGAAGAAAGCTCAGCCCGACTGAGATTCGGCACGATTGCGCCCGAGAGCACGCCCATCACGGAAACGAAGCGCAAAGTTCGGCGGAGGTAAAACATGACGCGACCGGAACCCTACGAACCCGAGGAACGACGTCAAGAGACGCCATCACTCCTGACCGCGGAAGGATGCCGAGATTTGGTGAACCCTATTTTCCCAAGCCCATGCTTGCCGGATCAAGCGCGACCCCGAGCCGCTGCAACGCTTCTTCCAAACGCGTATCGCCCTCACCATAGCCGCTCAACACCTCTGCGATTTTGCCGTCGCGGCCGATCACGAAAACGGTCGGGAGGCCACTTACGCCGTAAAGTTTAACGGACGCGCGCTCCTCGTAATTTCCGGGCGTGTCGCGGCCGATGGGATCATTGGCGAAGACGAGATCGGGATATTTTGCGGCGTTGTTCGTGGTCCAGGTTTGGAACGCGGCGCGCGTATCGCTCGTGCAGGCGGCGAACATCAACACGCCCTGCGCCTTGGTCGCCGCCGCGATTTGTTGCGCATGCGGAAACGAGGCGAGACACGGCGCGCACCAGGTTGCCCAGAAATCGAGCACGACAATCTTACCCGCAAAATCAGAAAGCTTCACCGCGCGTCCGGTGGCATCGATCGCGGTGAAGTCTGGCGCTACTGCGCCGGGCTTCAGCTCGTTGGGATGGGCGGGGATCACTG
The DNA here is from genome assembly GCA_039928635.1 of Opitutaceae bacterium. Classification (GTDB taxonomy): domain Bacteria; phylum Verrucomicrobiota; class Verrucomicrobiia; order Opitutales; family Opitutaceae; genus DATAKE01. The sequence continues at coordinate 1,213 of JBDSSU010000616.1, forward strand.
TCCCAACACCCGGCGCAGTCTCGGGCTTCTCCGGTGCGGCGGTCGCCACTCCAGCCGCGCGCAAATAGCCGCGCAGGGTGCTGCCGCTCTGCGCACCGAATCCGGTGATGCCGCCGACAATCTTCCCGTCGCGGCCGATGACGCCCGTCGCCGGCAAACTACCGACTCCGAACTTCGCAGCGGCGCTGCTTCCGTCCGCGGTCTTTCCCGCGGCATCCCAAGCGAGCAGGTAGGTGATGTTGCCCTTAGATTTTTTAACCCACGCGTCGAACTCCGCGCGCGTGGCGCCCGAGCAGATTCCCCAGACCACGACGCCCGAGCCCGTGGTTTCCGAAGCGAGGAGTTCCAGAGCTTCCGCCGGTCCGCGATTGTTCGCCCAGAAATTGAGCACGACGGTTTTCCCTTTGAAGTCAGAGAGTTTCACGACCTTGCCGTCCACTCCCAGCGCCGTCACGTCAGGTGCGAGGTTGCCGGCGACGAGCGTCCCGAATTTCGCCGCGGGCGGTTCAGCGGCGCGCGACGCGAGAACGACCGCCGCCAACGCCACGAGCCACGAGAGCCGTTTCATGCGCCGCAGGCTGCCCGACGTTTCACCGGGGGCGAATCCGAAATTACGGCGTGGAGCGCGAAGCTTTCGAAGAGGGCGCTCTCAATTCAGGCAGCCAATCGAACGCCCGGGGAAACGTCGCTCTCGTCTTAAGAGGAGCCGCGCCCACGCGGGCGGACCTCCTACCCCAACCAAACGGCACGCGGCTTCGCCCGAGGCTTGCTCATGCTTGGCTGCACAGGGTCCGGGGAGCGCACGCGTCTCGCGTGCTGCTCTCGGCGTCTCGCCGGGAGCGGTTTCGGATGGTTCGCGCGAGACCACCGAACCAGCACGCCAGACGCGCGCGCTCCCGGACCAATCTCAACGTCATAGGCACATCCGTTTCTACGGATGCCTCGGGGCTTTCCCGAGGAGCTTTACTCACGGTTTGCCCTGCCTTGTGCACTGCGCCTTCTTCGTTTGATGCGTGTTCTGGGTTCGATGCCACGGTTCTGCCTGCTGATCCTAATCATGAATCTCCTCGTCAGCACCGGAAGAGCGAAACCCGGAGTGACGAGTTCCGTCAACGAAACCGTCGTCCTCCTGCACGGCATTGGACTCCGGGCCTGGACTCTGTGGCGGCTCGAATCCCATCTCCGTCACGAGGGCTATCGGGTGCTCAATCTCACCTATCCCTCGCGCCGCCTGCCCATTCAACAACTCGGGCGCGACTGGCTGCCGGACCAGTTGCGCCGTCACGGGGTGAGCGAGACCACGCGCCTTCATTTCGTGACGCATTCCATGGGCGGGATCGTCGTGCGCCTGTGGCTCCGGGAGCGGGGTATTCCGGCGAACCTCGGAAACGTGGTCATGCTCGGGCCACCGAATCACGGCAGCACCGCTGCAGACCGGATGAAAACAAACTCCTTCCTGCGTTGGTACATGGGACCAAATCTGCGCGACCTTGGGACGAGCCCGGACTCGGTTCCGTTGTCGCTGGGCCCGTGGCCGGCACCGGCCAGCAAACTCGGCGTGATTGCCGGAGATCGTACGATCAACCCGTTGTTTTCCTCGTGGCTGAAAGAAGCCAATGACGGCGCTGTCACCGTGCGAAGCGCGCGGCTGGAGGGCATGAGCGAATTCATCGTCCTGCATCATTCGCATACCATCCTCGCTTGGCGCGCCGACACGCTGGAGGCCGTGAAAACCTTTCTTCGCTCCGGCCGATTCACAACCTCGTCGCCTTGAAAGAAACACCTCAAAGAGGCGGGCATGGGCACAAAGCGCACAGAGCCCAGGCACAGAAGGCACGGAGCAAGCAGCCCTGACTCCGTGAACTCTGTGTCGGAGCTCTGTGCGCTCTGTGGCAAAAAGGTCCGACGAAGAGTGGGTTGGATGCGGGTTAGCGGCATGATTTATCCGAGGTGACCAAATCTCAGCTCACTTCCTTCGGCGGTGGTTTCAGCTGGATCAGGACGTTCGCGATCGTGATGAGGCTGCCGCCGATCAAGAGCGTCCAGGTCGTGGTTTCGTTCGCGTAGTCGACCGCTGCCCATCGCGAAAACAGTCCGGGAAGAAACAGTGCCATCGCCGAACCGAAGAGCGGCTCCGCGCAGTAGATCAACCCCGCTTCGGTGGCGGTGATTTTGGGCTGCCAGGCATTCATGAGACTGTAGGCCCCCAGCGTGCAGACCACCGTCAGCACCAATGTCATCATCACCCACGGCACCGAAGTCCACGGCGCAGCCATCGCGTGCGCACTCGGCGCCAGTGCTGCGGTGAACGCGCCGTAGATGAGCGCCTGCACGCCGAACATCACCAGCGTGACTTTCGCCATGCGATTCACCGCAAACTGCGGTTTCTCCAACGCGAGGATTTGTCCGACAAAGAAGGTCGAAGCCAGCAGTGTCTCCCATTCGCCGCGTCCGAGGTGCAGCGTACTCCAGTTAAAATTCCCGAGAATCGCCACGCCCGCCAGCACCAGTGCGCAACTCACCCAGACCGCCAACCCCGGCAGTTTGCGGGAACGCACCGCGACATAAATGGGGATGAGGATCGCGTAGAATTGCGTGAGGAAAGCCGACGTGGAGGCCTCAGTGAATTGCAGGCCGTCGTTCTGCAGCAGCATCCCAATCGCGGAAAACAACCCGATCACCACGCCCTGTTTCAGCTCGAGGCGAGTGACCTTCCAGAAGTCCCGGGCCTGCCAAATCAGCAGGACGACAAAGCCCAAGGCAAAGCGCGGCGCCACGAGATAGGCGGCCGAAAACCACGTGCTCGCCTCGGGGAGCAGCCGCATCTGAACCAGCGCCATCGCCTTGATGATCGGGAAACTCAACCCCCAGCAGGCCGTTGCCACCACGAGCATGAGCAACGCCCGGGTACGGAGAGTGGCAGTGGCAGTAGTCATCAAATCGGGCGAGTGGGCAGCGTGAACCCGGCCGTCCGCCCGCCAAGCGAAATGCCCGCCTCGGCTCAGATCAGAACAGTTGAACCGATCAGATCCACGCCTTGTCGACCTCTCTTTCCCGTAAAAATCGAAACTTTCAAATAGCTCGCGACCCATTCAGCCGAGGCTCGTCTTTCTCCGGCGATCTGCTTCGTTCCGCCTCGATCTTTGTTTACCCCATGAAGCTCTCCACCCTGCTGGTCGCCGGTTCGCTGGCGTTGAACGCTGCGCTCGCCGTCGTTTATTTTTCCCGTTCGTCATCTGCGGTAGGTCGCTCGACGCAGCCGGCATCGGGTTCGACCTCTGCGGCATCGAATCCTTCTCAAAGTAATCCGAGTGCGCAGAAGCGAACATCGCTCGCCGGGGGAAAGAATCAGCCCGCGAGCTGGACCGCGCTGAACACCGGTGATCTGCGAGTTCTCGCCGCCCGGCTCAAGGCCGCCGGCTTCCCTCCGGCACCCGTACGGGCGGTTCTCGCCGCTCAAATCAACGAAAGTTTCAAGGCCCGTCGTGAACAACTCCTGCCGAAGCTCGAAGACCGCCCCTTTTGGCAGACCGATTCGAGAGGGGGAAGTTTGCTGAGCTCGACCATGATGAATCCCCAATACCGCACCGCCTCGCGCGAGCTTTCCCTTGAGCAATCCCGCCTGCTGAAGGAAATTTTGGGTCCCGATACGGATGCCTCCTCCGCTGCACAGGACGAATTCCAAGTCCGGAGATTTGGAAATCTGCCGAAGGACAAAATCGAAGCCCTGCAGCGCCTCGACCAGGATTATAACGATATGAGAATGGAAGTGCAGCAGGCGGCGCGGGGGATAACGCTCCCGGAGGATCGCGAAAAACTCGCCGTCCTCGAACGGGAGAAACGCGCGGACCTCGCGCAATTGCTCACCCCGGAGGAAGCCGACGAATACCTGATGCGCACGTCGCAATCCACATCCCGCCTGCGACAGGCCCTGACCGCGTTCAACGCCAGCGAGGAAGAATTCAAGGCGATCTACAGGGTGCAGGCCGCGTTCGACGAAAAATATTCCCCCACTCTCGGCGGCCCGACGAGTGTTGAGCAGCGCAACGAGCGGCAGGCGGCCTTGGCGCAAACGGAGGAGCAGTTCAAAGCGGCTCTCGGGGACACGCGCTATGCCGAACTCGCCCGAGCCTCCGATCGCGAATACCAGCAGTTAAGCGCCTTGGCCAAACAGGCGGGCGTGCCCGACGCCTCGGCGATCGCGGTCGTGACCATGCGCGAAAACGTTTTGAACGAATCGAACCGGATCTTCGACGATGCCTCGCTCAGCGGCGATCAGAAGCGGGCGGCGATCCAGACGCTCGCCCAGAGCGCGCGCACCCAGGCGCTTTCGACGCTGGGCGCCGACGTCGGCGGGAAATATCTCCAAACTGCGGAACGCTGGCTGAGCAGTTTGGAGCGGGGCTCTGCCGTGAAGATGACCAACAGCATCAGCGGCGGCAGCAGTATGAGCACGCGCAACGTGCCGGTGGCCCGCCCCGCCGCGACCCCGCCGCCGGCGTTGCCGCGCTAAACTCCAACCATCAAAGATCTCTCCTCCGGCCATGAAAAAAATCCTGTTTATTTCGGTCGCCGCCAACCTCGCGTTGCTCGCGCTGGTCGTGTCATCAAACGCCGGGAAAGACCCAGTCGCCGGCGGTGGGGGCACCTCGGCAGGGTCGCCGGCACGCCTTCAAGGAACTGCGGTACAAAAAAATGCCGACGGTTCCGTGGACACCTCGGACATCGATCCCGCCGTTTGGAAAGCAATGGCGACCGGCGATCTGGCGACGCAGGTGGCACGCATGCGCGACGCGGGATTTCCCGAGACGATCGTGCGGAGGATCGCGGCCGCGCGACTTTCCGAGCAATTGCAGGAACGCCGACTGGCATTGCGGGCCTCCCTGCCAAAAGCCCCGTACTGGCAGAACGAACAGGCGTCGGATCCCAAAATTCGTGCCGCTGAGCGCCAGCTTTCGAATGAGTACACGAACCAGATGAAGGAGCTCTTTGGCACCACAGCGATGTCAGACGATCCCATGTATCTCGCGCAGCAACGCCTCCAATACGGAGATTTGCCGCGCGGTAAAATCGAGCAGATCGGCCAGGTCCAGAGTGACTACAATGAACTCTTCCAAAAGATTTACGACGAGGCCGGGATGGGCACCGGAGGCCCGATAACCATCGGTCCAGACCTCCAAAACAAACTCACTCTCCTGGGCAAGGAACAGCGCGCCGACATCGTCGCGCTGCTTACTCCCCAGGAAGCCGAAGACTACGAGTTTCGCACGGGCACCACGGCGAACCGAATGCGCTCCCAACTCGCGGCCTTCAATCCGAACGAACCGGAGTTCCGGGCCATTCACAAACTTCAGAGCGCTTACGACGCCCAATATAATCTCGCCATGGCGGGGGATTTTAACAGTCCGGCGAATCAGGAAATGATGCGCCAGCGATCGGAGGCGCAGAAGGAACTGACGGCGCAGATCAAACAGATGCTGGGAGACGAACGGGGCGCGGAATACGAACGCGCGGTCGACGGATCTTTCCAACAGGTTTATCGGGTCGTCGAACGTTTGGAACTGCCCAAGGAGGCGGCCGTGCAGGCCTGGACTGTGCAGAAGGAAATTCAGGAACGGATGGTCGCGCTCAGCAACGATCGTTCCCTCACACCTGTGGCGAGAAACGCGCAAATGGGCGCTCTCGCCCAGGAAGCCGCCACCCGAGTGTCAGCTGCACTCGGTGACCGCGGGTACGACGTGTACAAACAATACGGCGGTGCGTGGATTCAGAGCCTCGAGCGGCAAGCCGCCGCGCCCGTGCGTCCGGCCGCGGGAGCTGCCGGCGGAGCGCGCGGAGGTGGTGGTGGTGGTGCGATCCAGAATATGATTCAGACGCGGTAAGCAACTTGCCTGGATGAATCCTCCGGCGAGTCGGGTTCCCATGAAACCCGCGGCACGCCTCTTGTTTGGCTCGCTGGCTTTGAATTTCGCGCTGCTCGCCGCATTTGCCTTCCGCCCCGCGCTGCTGCCGACGGCGACCCGAGATCTACTCGCCTACGCCTCCCGATCAAACGACGCGAAAAACCCACCCGCTTCCCATCCCCGCGCGGAGGCCAGCGGTCCGAAGCCGAACGTCGGTCGCCAGGAGAATTTCTGGCGCACGCTTGATTCGAATGATCTCCCAACACTGGTGCGCAACCTGCGGGCGGCGGGATTTTCCGCCACGGTGGTGCGCGGAATCATCGTCGTGCGCGTGAACGAGCGCATCCACGCGGAACTGGAAGCGCTCGCCGCCTCGATCCCCGACACTCCTTTCTGGAAAAGCGATCCCTTCGATTCGGCAACGAGCGGAAAGTTTTACGAAGACGCCAACCGATTGTTCACCGAGCGGTGGCGGGAAGTGGAGGCGTTGTTGGGCGAGAGCGATCCGGTGAGCTCGAACTCGGACGTGCCAGCGGAGCAGCAACGGCAGGACAGCTTCATTCCGGCCAGCAAAATGGAGCTGATCCGGAAGATTGACTCCGACTACGCGGAAATGGAGGCGCAAGCTCGTAAAGCCGCCGAAGCCGTCACGCTGCCGGAGGACAAAGAAAAAAAGGTCGCAATCGAACGCGCCAGACGGGCCGACATCGTGGCGCTCCTCACGCCGGAGGAACTCGCCGCTTACGACCTGCACTATTCTTCGCTGACCGCGAACCTTCGTGCGCCCCTCACGTTCATGAACGCCACCGAGGAGGAATTTCGGACCATTTACGCGATTCACCAACCCTTCGCTGAGACGCTGCATCCGCCAGGCGGCACCGTTCCACCGGAGCTTCGCCAGCGACACAGCGAGGCCCGGCAGGAAATTTTTGCCGCACGTCTTCGTGCCGCGCTGGGAGAATCCCGCTACGCGGATTTCGTGCGCGCCTCGGTGACAGAGTTCGGGCATCTCGTCCACCTGGCAGAGAGGGCGGACATTCCCCTGGAAAACGCCGCACGCGCGTTCGATTTACGCGGCAGCTTCGCGGACGAATCAAACCGGATCTTCGATGCCGGTGATCGGAGCGCCGACCAGAAACGAAACGCGCTACAAGACCTCGCGAAAAAGATCCGCGGCCAGCTCGTCGAGATTCTCGGTCCCACCGCGGGGACCCAATATGCGCAATCGGTAAGTTGGATTCGCCCGCTCGAAAGCGGCAGCGCAATCGTCCTCGGCCCTGACGGCACCCTGGAGCCCTCCCGGTCGCTTTCGCCGACGAATGCTTCCGGGCCCACTCCGGCGCGCTGAAACGAGTCACCATGAGAATGCGTTTCCACATCCTGATCGCCGTCTCGTTCGCTCTCAACGCGACACTCCTGGGCCTGTTCGTTTCCGGCCTCTGGAATTCTTCCTCCAGAAAAACTCAGGGCGCCTTTCGCCGGAATGCGAATGAACGAAGCGCCGTTAGCGCGCCGGCAAACATCGACCCAGCCATCTGGCCCGCGATGCAAACGGACGACCTTGCTGCGCAGATCACCCGACTGCAGGCCGCCGGCTTCCCCAAAAACATTATCTACCCCATCATATCTGCCCGGGTCGACGAAGCCTTTCGGGGGCGCTTCCAAGCGATCCCACAGGAAAAAACTGACACGCCTTTCTGGAAACTGCGTTCACGGACTTCGAAGCTGGATCTCGCCCGCAGTGAGTTGCACCGCGAGAAGCAAAAACTGCTGACCGATCTCCTCGGCGAGGATCCCGGCGACACCGGCGTTCCCGAACCCATGCAGAGGATTTTGGAGCAACGTCTGGTTCACAGCGTACCGACGGAAAAATTGGGAGACGTCCAGAAGCTCCTCAGCGAATTCGCCGACAAGCGCTCCAATCTCGCCCGCGGATCAGATGCGACGGCGTACCACAAATACATCGCCGCGCTTGAACGCACGCAACGAGCCGCGCTGGCCCAAATTCTATCACCGGGTGAGTTGGTCGAGTATGAGCTGCGCATGAGCGAGAGCGCCGAGTATCTCCGCTTCGATCTGGCCGACTTTGATGCGAACGAAGCCGAGTTCCGCCGGATCTTTCCGCTCTGGCAGTCGTTAAACGAGCGTTTCGGCGAGAAAATATCCATTCGAAGCGACACTCCTCAAGACCGCGTCGAAGCCCGCCGTCAGCTGGTTGACCAAGTCAAAGCCGCCCTCGGATCTCCACGCGGCGAAGACTACGAACGTGCGACCGATCGGAACTACCGAAACGCCAAGAAGCTCGTGGAGCGTCTCCAGTTGCCGCCTGAAACCGCGAATCAACTCTGGTCGCTGCAAAAAGAAACCCAGCAACGCGCGAAGCTTATCGCCGGGGACGCGGCGCTTTCGCGCGACGAGCAAAACCGACAAATCGCCGTCCTCGCCGAGCAAGCTCGGGCGCAGGTGACCGCGGCACTCGGCGAGCAAGGATTCCAGGCCTACCCGCGCTATGGCGGAGAATGGATGCAAGCCCTCGAACCACCCAAGACCGAACCAGCGATCAAATGACTTCGGCGCGGGCGAATGATGGCCCGGCATGGTCGTCAGCGATCGGGGTTTCCGGCCAACTGCGCGAGCCGAAGCTTCCCCGAGCCGTTTCGTCGAAGTGTCCACGAACGCTTGGGTTTTCGCCCTTGTTTCACTCGACGTGAAACGGCAAGTTCGCCGGCCCCGACCCGGCCACTGCCCATGAAAATCAATCTCTCACTCACTCCCGCCAAACTGCAGAAAAAGACCGCGCGCCTGTTCGAACTCGCCGGTCAAAAGATCCGCGCGATCGACTCCGCCTGGGATCCGGCGAAGGGCACGCCAGTGTTCACGGTGAAAGGCCAGTACACTTCGCGCGGCTGGACGGAATGGACGCAGGGCTTCCAGTTCGGCATGGCGTTCCTCCAATACGACGCCACCGGCGATGAGAGTTTCCTAAAACTCGGCCGCGAAAAAACGGTGAAGCTGATGGCGTCGCACGTCTCGCACGTCGGCGTCCACGATCACGGTTTCAACAACGTCTCCACCTACGGAAACCTCCGGCGTTTGATGCTCGAGGGAAAAATTCCGGCCAACTCCGATGAACTCAACTTCACCGAGATCGCGCTCAAGGTCTCCGGCGCCGTGCAGGCCGCGCGTTATGCGCCGACCGCCTCCCAGCAGCCCTGGTCACCGGTGGCGGGTTCACCCGGCGTCGCGCCACGCGGCTACGTTTATTCGTTCAATGGCCCGCAGTCGCTCTTCGCCGACACCATCCGCTCGATGCGCTCCCTCGTCGTCGCACACCAGCTCGGTCACGCGCTGATGGGCGAGGGCGACCAGCCTACGAATCTCCTGCACCGCGCGATCGAGCACGCCGCGACCACCGCGCGCTTCAACGTGTTCTTCGGCACCGGTCGCGACAGCTACGATGTGCGCGGCCGCGTGGCCCATGAGAGCGTTTTCAACCGCAACGACGGCCAGTTCCGCTGCCCCAGTTCGCAGCAGGGCTACTCGCCGTTTACCACCTGGACGCGCGGTGCTGCCTGGATCATCTGCGGCTACGCCGAGCAGCTGGAATTTCTCGATACGGTAAAAGG
>JBDSSU010000617.1:0-5845 GCA_039928635.1 Opitutaceae bacterium
CATCGTCCACACCGCAGCCCAGCCGTCGCACGACCGCGCCGCCGCCATTCCCTTTGACGATTTCGACACCAATGCGGTGGGAACCCTCAACCTCCTCGAAGCGGCCCGGCAGGCGTGTCCCGAGTCGCCGTTCGTGCACATGAGCACCAACAAAGTTTACGGTGACGCGCCGAACAGCATCGCGCGGACGGAGCAGGCGACGCGCTGGGACTACGCCGATCCGACTTATGCTCACGGGATTCCCGAAACATTCACGATCGATCAGTCGAAGCATTCCCTCTTCGGCGCTTCGAAAGTTGCCTCCGACGTGATGGTGCAGGAATACGGCCGCTATTTCGGAATGCCGACCTGTGCACTGCGCGGAGGTTGTCTGACCGGACCGAATCACACGGGCGTGGAACTACACGGTTTCCTCAGCTATTTGGTGAAATGTAATCTGGAGGGGAAGGAATACCGGGTTTTCGGTTACAAGGGAAAACAGGTCCGCGACAACATTCACTCGGGAGACGTCGCCCGTTTCATGGCCGCATTCGTCGCGGCTCCTCGCGCGGGAGAGGTTTATAATTTGGGCGGCGGCAAGGCGAATTCCTGCTCGATCCTGGAGGCTTTCAAAATCGCGGAGACGTTCAGTGGGAAGAAACAGGTTTATACCTACGTGGATCAAAATCGAAGCGGCGACCACATCTGCTATTACTCCGATCTGCGGAAGATGCGCTCCCACTACCCGAGTTGGGACATCACGGTTTCTTTGGAAGAAACGATCCGACAAATCGTCTCGGCCTGGGGGAAACGCTCGGCGACTTCCTGAGGTTTCCCAGGTATGTTGCGAGCGCTGTTCCAGTGGTTCGACACCCATCCCCATTCCTACTGGCTGATCCTGACGCTGCCATCGCTCCTCTGGCTGGCGTCTGCGGTCCAACCGATCTTTGAGACCGGAAAAAGACGAGGTTCCTGGAAGAGTGACGCGGCGTTTCTCGTTCTTTTACTCGGCACGCTCGTGGCGTGGCGCTGGCCCCACTGGCTGAACGCAAATCCTTTCAACCCCGACGAGAGCCAGTTCATCGCCGGTGCCATCACTCTCACCCGGGATCCCCTGTTTTGGCGGGCGGTGGATGGAACGACGTCTGGCCCGCTGAATTTCTACGCCCTCCTGCCACTCCATGGGTTGGGATTGCCCCTCGATTATTTCTCGGCGCGTCTCACCGGCGTCTTGCTCGTTTGGATGGCGATCGTTGGCTGCTATCGCCTGTTCGTTTCGTGGTACGGAGTCGCTCCCGGCCGCCTCGCCGTCCTCCCCCTCACCGCCTTCTTCGCCGTCGCGACGGACGCTGACTTTCTGCATTACTCCTCCGAACACGTCCCCCTGGCGCTCATCGCCATCGCGGCTTGGGGACTTTTTCGTTGTTATGCTCCGGGGGAAAAACGCTGGGGATTTCTCGCGGGAGGATTGGTCGCCGGCATGCTGCCCTGGGCGAAGCTGCAAACGGCTCCGATCGCTGCGACCCTCGTCCTCTTGGCGCTCGGGCGGGTCATGACCGAGCCCGATCTTGCGAAGCGCGGTCGCATCCGCGCCGGGCTGAAACTGATCGGGGCGGCCGCGCTACCCTCCCTGGTGATCATCATGGTGATCGGTGCAGCCGGTCAATTGGGGCATCTGTACCGGGATTATCTGGTGCAGAATTTCTCCTACCTCGATCAAAACTGGTCCACCGGTTCCGCCGTGCGGCAACTCTGGGTGTTCAGTCTCGAGAGCCGCAATCTTCCCGCCTTTGGCGGCATAGCCATCGCGTTGATCGTCTTCGCGGGCATCGCTGGAAAGGCCGCCTCGAAAAAGGCATTTATCGCCGCCGGTATTCTCACCGGCGTCGCGGTGTGGTGTGTCGTGGCGCCGAAACGGCCCTCGCTCCACTACACTCTGCTCGCGATCATTCCTCTCGGACTCTGGGCCGGCACATCAATTGGTGAACTTTGGAATCAGGGAAGCCGGATCTCGTCACGGCGGTTATGGGCGGCGGTCGCTGCGGTCGGGGCACTGGGCGTGATCGTCGGCATCCGCGCGGCGCAGGGTGCGCCCGCCATGTTCGGCGAATTCGCGGATCACTGGCGCCGTCCACGTTCCGCGACGGGGAATATCGTGCGAGCGTTGACGAATCCTGACGACCGTCTGGCCGTGTGGGGTTGGATGGATCGGGTTTACGTTGAGACGGGTTTGCCTCAAGCCACGCGTGAGTCCGAAACGTTCGAGCAAATCGCTCCTTCGCGCCAACAACAGCACTATCGCGACCGCTATGTCGGTGACATCACCCGAACCCGCCCCGCGGTATTCATCGATGCCACCGGGCCTGGCGCACCGTACTTCAACGACCGGGCAGCGTCGTCCCACGAAATCGTTCCGGCCTTGGCGGAGTTTGTTCAAAACAACTATCGCCTGCTCACCGACCTCGGCTACGCACTCATCTACGTGAGGGCAGATCGGTTCGCAGCGCGGCCCCTGAGCGATTCCGAATTATGGCGGATGGTTTCGGGTTCCCGACGCGATCCGGATCCGAAAGGACCGCTGAGCCTCTCGCCCCGGCGTCTGGTGCGAAAAAAGATTTATGGGCGTACGGTGCAAATGATGCTCCCCCCCGCCGAGATGGTTTGGGCTCTCGACGGGACTGAGCGCGAATTATACTTGGACTATGGTTTCGATCCAAAGGCTGTTGAAAGCGGCAAGGGGAACGGCGCCGAGATCATCGCTGAACTCCAGGTGGCAGAGGGGCCACCACGGCAGGTTTTCAATCGCTCAATCGATCCGGTTAAAAGAAGCGATGACCGCGGAAACCTTTCTTCGAGGATCATCCTGCCCCCGTTTCCCCCGGGAAGTAAGTTGGTGGTCCGCACCACTCCCGGAGAATTCGGCGACAACGCCTGGGACTGGATCTACGTCGGACAAGTCGACTTGGTTCGCGCGCCGTTCTTTTCTCCCGATCAATTCCCCAACTATTCCCGGGTGCCCGAGGCGATCGTGAGCGAATATTCCTCCCTGCTCGAGAGCAACGGCGAGAAGCTGCTGATGACGCATGCTCCGACGTCGATGCGTTTCTCGCTTGGAGGCACCGAACGCCGCTTGCAGTTCGACTATGGCTTTCAACCGGGTGCGTACACGGGAGACGGGCAAACGGATGGAGCGACTTTCGTGGTTGAGCTAAAGCGAGGTGATCAAACGTCCTCGGTGCTGTTTTCACGTCAGCTCGACCCGGTCAAGTCAGAGGCCGACCGGGGTCGGCTGCATGCGGATATTACGCTGCCCGCGCTTCAGCCGGGTGCTCAGTTGGTGCTGCGGATCGATGCCGGCCAGAGTCCGGGCTGGGACTGGACCTACTTCACCCATCTCCAGATTGAAGAGACTCCGCGGTGACGTGAAATTCGTCCGAGGGATTGCCCCATGCTAAAACTGATCTTCGAGTGGTTGGACACTCACGTCTGGATTTATTGGGTGATCGCCGCGGTGCCGACTTTGGTCCTGCTGGTGTGGTTGACCCGACTCATCTGGGGCGATCCTCCACCGAATCGCTTCAGCCTCCAGAAAGTCATTTTCCCGCTGCTGGTGTTGGCGGTTCTTTTTGCGTGGCGCTGGCCTTTCCTCCTGTCTGCGGATGAATACAACCCGGATGAGAGCCAGTTGATCGCAGGTGCGATGACTCTGCGTTTCGACGCTATCCCCTGGCGAGGCGTCGACGGTTTCACTTCGGGCCCGCTGAATTTTTATCCGCTCCTCGTGCCCCGGCTGCTTGGGCTCCCACTCGACTATTTTACCGCGCGTTTCGTTGGCTTGCTGCTGATCGGGGGTGCGCTGCTCGCCTGCTCCCGCCTGTTTTCTTCCAGATTCGGATCTCCTCTCGGCGAATTGGGAATTTTGCCGGCGCTCGCTTTTTTCTGCACAGTCACCGACGCGGATTTCATCCACTATTCGTCTGAGCACCTCTCGCTTTTTCTAACCGCGCTCAGCGCGTGGTGCCTTCTACGGCGAAGTACCGGAGGCACCACCACGCACCGCTGGGTCCTAGGGGGCTGCTTCACCGCCGGTTTGTTGCCGTGGGCCAAACTGCAAAGCGCTCCGCTGGCTGCGACGCTCGTGTTCGCCGCGTTGATCGCCGCGGGCCGTGACAAAACGCCAGCCCGCGAGAAAGGGCGCTCGATCTTTTACCTGCTGGCTGCAGCCGCCGCGCCCACCGCCTGCATGCTGCTCGTCGTCGTCACGACGGGCCAGTTCGAACATTTTTTCCGCAGCTACATTTTGCAGAACTTCACCTACGTCAGCGACGGCGCATCGATCAGGGGAACGGTTCGGGACCTGTGGGACACGAGCCGCATGACGATGCATTTCCCGGTCTACCTTATCACGTCCCTTTTCGGCGTGGCGGCGGCCCTGCTCACCGGATCGCGGCGCGATAGCTCCACCCAGCGCGAGCCGTCGTGGAGAATCGCCTTAATTCTGTTGGTGGTTTCAGCCGCGTGCATTCTCACCCCTCGACGTGCCCTGTTGCACTATGTGCTCCTGTCGGTGATTCCGCTGGCACTCCTGCTTGGCCTCTCGCTCGGGCGAAGCGGCAACGCAGTGAACCGTCGAACTCGTGTCTGGCTGGGGTCCGGGATGTTGCTTTTCGGATTTCTCATCCCGTTCGGCGTACGCGCCGCTCAACCGGTGCCGATCATGTTTGGTGGTTTCCTCGCGCATTGGCGCGAGCCCCGCACTGTCTTGGCTGACATCGTCCGGTTGTACGCAGGCCCCACCTCGCGAATGGCGATCTGGGGCTGGCTGCCGAGCTTGTACGTCGAAACCGGCGTGCCCCAGGGAACACGGGACGGCAACACGTCATGGGCGATGATGCCCTCGCCGCATCGGCAATACTACCTGCAACGATTCCTGGCTGATCTCGAACGAAACGCGCCCGACCTTTTCGTCGACGCAGTCGGATTTGGCTCTCGTTTCTATCCTGATCGGGCGCAGGCGGGACATGAAAGTTTCCCCGCGTTGCAGAGCTATATCATCGATCACTACCAACTCGCAGCCGACGGAGGATATGCGCGGATCTACGCTAAAAAAGGACTTTCCTCCCGCTCAAGCTCACCCCGATCCAAGCACTTCCTGCTGACGCCAAACGGGAGCATCGCAAACGACTCGTTGCGTCGCGAAAGCATCACGCCCGCCGATCTTCCGCAGAGAAAAACGCGGACCGGATGGGTCCAGATGATGAATCCTCCGGCGGAGATTGTCTGGGCGTTGGAAGACAACATTCGAGAAGTGACGTTTGAGTACGGCTTCGCGCCTGAGGCGTATCGAGCAGCGAACCGGACCGACGGAGTCGAACTAATCTTCGAACTGCGATCGGAAGGCGTCCCCGTCCGGCCTTTGTTCAATCGGATGCTGGACCCCCAGCATCGACCCGCCGATCGCGGCCCCGTAACGGGAAACCTGATCCTGCCTCCCTTCAAATCCGGTGCGCGGTTGGTCGCTCGCACCACGGTGGGGATGTCGGGCAATAATGCCTGGGACTGGTTCTATCTCGGCAGCGTGATGCCACTCACCTCGGTGAATTACGCCCCGACGCAATTTCCCCATTTTAATCGCGTCCCAAACACGGTCGACGCGGATCTCTCCTATCGGTTGCAGGAGGGCGATGACAGCCTGCTCATCCTGCACGCGCCTGCACTGCTCACGTACCATCTCGCCGGCGACGAACGCCGCGTGCGTTTTGACTACGGATTCCGGGCGGGGGCTTATTCGGATGGCGGACAAACTGACGGCGCCATTTTCAAGGTGGAGCTTCACCGGGCAAACGCGCCGGTGCAGGTGTTGTTT
>JBDSSU010000618.1:0-12777 GCA_039928635.1 Opitutaceae bacterium
AAACCAAAAACGCCAACGGCCAGAAGCGACAACACCACCAGTACGCCAAAACCTTTCTGATTCTCGAACCTCACGTTAAAACCATTCGGTGTTTTTGGGCCGCGAAGAGGAATCGCTCAGCGTAAAGATGATCGGAACCTGCATGCGCGTATTCACGTTTTGTCCGCCCTTCTGGCCCGGTTTGAATTTCCATTTAGCCACCGCAGCGATCGCGTTCGCCTCAAACTCTGCTTGCGAAGATTTAGCGGCAAAAGCGCCGTTCACGTTGCCGTCGGTATCGATGACAAACTCCACGATCACTTCGCCCTGCGCACCCGTCCGACGCATTTCGAACGGATAGGCTACGTCCGTTCGGTATTTCACCTGGGGGATATCGTCGAGTTCCGTTATGGGAATCACCGGGACGAGCACTGGCGATAACACCGACGCTCGCTGAGAGGGGGCACTGGTCCGCGCCGCAACGCGTTCCGAAGCCAGCAGCTCAGCCTTCAACCGCGCCGCTTCTTCTCGCAAGGCCGGCAACGCGGCGGAGTCGTTCCGCAGTGCAGCAGCCACCGCCGCCGTGCGCGCCAGCTGGCGGTTATTTTCCACCGTCGTCGCGATCTCTTGATTCCGGGCGGCCAGGGTTGCGATTTCAGTGCGCAATTCCGGACCGTCCTGTGGTTGGAAGGCGATCCCCGTCGCAGTCAACGCCACCAACACGCCCCCTACTCCCATCTGTAGTTTGTTCATTCCCATAAAAAACATCGCGGCGCTGACCCCGGTCCCAGCGCTCGTCGCCGCCAGCGCCGAAGCCGTGACTGATACCGCCAACGTTGCGGGTGCCGCGATCGTCTGACTCGCCAAAGCCAGGCTCAACGCCGCAGTCGTCGACGCCACGCCGCGTTGCGCGAGCAATCCGTGCAATTTCCCGACCGCCCGCTCCACCCGCATGCGCGCGGCGTTTTCCGAAAGCCCCAGTTTTTCGCCCAGAGCGGCGAAGGACTCCTGTTGCAGGAAGCGCAGCAGCACCGCCTCGCGATCGCGCTCGGAAATATGGTCGAGCGCCTCGTCGAGCAGGGGGCGCAACTTCTCCCAATCGGCGTGCCTTTCGCCCCCATCGCCCAGAATTTCGTTCATGATATGAGCCTCCTGTTCGCGGGCGTGCCGCCGCCGTTCCGTGCGGACCACCTGCGCCGCCGCGAAACGCGCGGTGGTAAAAAGCCAGCCCGCGAGAATCGGCCGGCGCGACAAGCGAGCCGCATCACCCGCTAGCGCGGTGAAAACCTGCTGGGTCACGTCTTCCGCGAGATGCGCGTCGCCGCCGACCCGCCGCAGGGCGCAGGCGTAGACAAAGTTGACGTGCCGCCGAACCAGCTCGGCAAACGCGCCCTCGTTTTTTTCCTCAACATAGCGACGGAGCAATTCGGCGTCTTCGATCATGGCAGCTACCCTATGAGTAGCCGCCAGCGTGTGAACCGCACAGAAAATCGTCGGGAGCTTTCGTTCGAATGAGTAGCACGGGCATCTTGCCCGTGGTTTGGTCCGCAGTGGCACGGGCGTCCCGCCCGTGTCTGGAGACGCTCGCGCACGCCCCCACCCCATACAACACGGGCAAGATGCCCGTGCTACTCACTCCAGACCGCTATCGACCGGTCGGCGCGACCTGTCGGCTCAATGCTTCAAATTCCGCCCGCAACCGCGGCAGCGCCGCATGATCGGCACGCAAGACCTCCAGCTCCCGCGCCGGAATCTGCAACGCGCGCAGCCGGAGATTTTCGGCGCGCAAACGCTCGAGCTCGCTCAGCTCGAGCCGCACCGAGTCGCGTTCGACGCGCAACAGCATCGCCTGCTGCCGTCGCGAGAGGAGAAATCCCCCACCCGCCATCGCGAGTACGATGAGGATGAAAATAAATCCGACGTACCTTCCCGGTTTCATTTGGAAAGACTCCAGCCTGCCGCCGACTGCGATGGATTTGTGGCTTCATCCACGCTTCCTGCCGGGCTAGGGGCAGCCCTGACTCGGTTAGTGAGTTCGGGGGGTGCCCCCGGAGGGAGAGGCGACGCCGACCTCCCTGTAAAGGGCGACGCGACGCCATGGCTCTCCATGAACGCCTGCACTTCACGTTGCTTCATCTGGATCGCCTTCATCTTTTCCGCGGCGTCTGCCACCGCGGCGGTCTTCGACTCAGCGGTCAGCGACGGATCTTTGGATTTTTCGAGGAGCAGTTTGTATTCCTCCACCAGCGCATTCCCCTCCCGGTTCATCCGAGCGATCTCCGCCTGAACGTTTTGTTGCACCTCCTTCACCTGCGCCGCCCGCGCGTTTGCTTCCGCGATCCGCCGCGCGTTTTCCTCCAGCGCGATTTTCGCCTCCGCCCCACGTTGCGCGAGTCGCTGGAGTTCGGCGTCGTCGCGCCGGAGCATTTCGATCTCCGTGGCCGTGCTCGCCAGCTGCCGGTTTTCCGCGCGGAGCGCGGCGACGTCGGGTTGCTGCGCTCGCAGCGTCGCGATCTCCCGGCGCAAGTTCTCATTCGTTTCCGTCTGCGCGAAGTAACCCGCCGCTCCGGCGATCGCGAGCGCGCTGGTGATTCCGATCTGTAGTTTGGTCATGCCCATAAAAATTGCGGTGCTGATCGCGCCTGCACCCGCGCCCGTCGCCAGGCCTGCTGCCAACGCCGCGCCCGTGATGCTCGCCGCCAGCCCCGCGGGCGCTGCGATCGGCGCTTGGCTCCCCAGCGCGAGACCCAAGGCCGCCGTGGTCGACGTCACGCCGCGCCGCGCGAGCAGTCCGTGCAATTTGTCGAGCGCGCGGTCCACCCGCATCCGCGCGGCGTTTTCCGTGAGTCGCAACCGCGCGCCCACCTCCGCAAACGACCGTCCCTCGAAGAAGCGCAGCCACACCGCGTCGCGATCGTCGTCGCCCAACTCGTTCATCGTTTCGTCGAGCACGGGATGGAGCTTTTCCCAATCGATGGTCGCCTCCGGGTTGGTTGAGGATTCATGCATGGTTTGAGCCTCCTGTTCGCGCACCCGCCGCCGTCGCTCCGTCCGCACCACATCCCGCGCGGCAAAATGCGTCGTGCGATAAAGCCAGCCGCCCAAAGTCTGCCGTCCGGCCAGTGACGAGGCCTTGCGCGCGAGCGCCGTAAAAACCATCTGGGCGACATCCTCAGCGAGGTGCGCGTCTCCTCCCGCCTGCCGCAACGCCAGTGTATAGACGGGCGTGAGATGACGCCGCACCAATTCAGCAAATGCCGCCTCCGACCGATCGGCGGCATAGCGACGGAGCAACTCGGAATCCTCCAGCGTGGTCATTCACCCCTATAGCTGGCACCAACCGAAAAACCGCACAAAAAAAATTCGCGACCGTTGACCAGCTCTCTTCTTTGCCTGCCTACCGCGCGGCTTGAGACAGTAATGTTGGGTGCCCGGCGCGCGTAGCATGTTGCTCGATCGACGCCTGGGTTTCCGGCGATCTATCGAACGCCATCAGTCTCGCCGCCAGTTTCTGCGCATTCTCCAAGTCGCCTGCCCCGGCAAGGACCTCGATATTCTTGGCCGTGGATTCGACAAGAGAGGCATGCTGTATCTGGCGAAGTCGCTCGGTCCGGTCTGCGCCGGACATATTAGGCGTCGGCGTAATTACCAAGGTCTCGAACAGCGCAACCATGCTGCCGTAGCTTCTGGCTTGCGCAGCGTCGGCGTAACGTCGGGCCGCGACGAATTGATCGTAGGCTCCATTCGCCAGTGCGCGCCTCCTCTCATCCCCCGGAGGAAGCTGATCGTAAAGCGCGATGGAGCGGTCGTCTTCCTTCATCGCACGGTTGATTGCGCTAAAATCTGCCGCGGCATCAGCTCCGTTCTTGCCAGCGAGAACTCGCTTTTGGGCCTGGTCCCGCAGCTCCTGCAACGCGTCCACTCCAGCCGGTCCGAGCTTCTGCAGCTCGCTCAATAGAAAGCTGCGGCGCACTCCCGCATAACCGCTCACTTGGGGCATGCCTACCTCGAAACACCAGAGGAATTCCTTCAAGGCCTCCACCGAATTGCCGTTCCGCGCCAACTCTTGCCCCCGTTTATAACGGGCATCGACCAGATCCCGCGTGACTTGCTCTGCCGGCGCCGCATCCACCGGTACCTGCATGCTCTTCACCACGAGAAGGAGCTTGTCCGTATCTTCCTCGGCAATCGCCGCCCGCTGCGACTGCGCCGCCAGCCTGCCCTCCGAGTCATGCAGTTTGGTCCGCAACTCGTCTCGCTCGCGGGTTAACGCTGCCCACGTGGATTTTGTTTCATTCGAAGCTTTCACTTCGAACAGCGCGACGCCGATGGCGACGCACCCGATAACTCCCACAACCCCCAAGACGATTTTCGATGTGCTCATAAAGCCAAAAAATGCGGCGGTCGCGCCGACGCCACCGACTCCGGCCAACCCACCCGCCGCGCTGGCGATCGCGCCGCTCGCGACCGTCGCCGCAAACCCCGCGGGCGCCGCCACGCTCGTCTGCCCGGCGAGCGCCACGCCCAAGGCCGCCGTGGTCGAAGTCACGCCTCGGCTCGCGAGGAGCCCGTGCAACTTGTCGAGTGCACGACTCACGCGTTTACGAGCGGCGTCCTCGGTCAACCGGATGGCGGCGCCGACTTCCGCGTAAGATCGTTCTTCAAAAAATCGCAACGCGAGCGCGTCGCGATCATCGGCGTCGAGTTCGCCCAGCACTTGATCGAGCAACGGCCGCAACTTTTCCCAATCGGCAGGTGCATCCGGCGATGATGTTTCATTCATGATTTCAGCCTCCTGCTCCCGCACCCGCCGCCGGCGCTGGGCCCGGACGACGTCTGTCGCCGCAAATTGCGCGCTGCGGTAAAGCCAGCCACTGAGCACCGCGTGGTTCACCAGTGAACTCGCCTTTCGGGCGAGATCGGCAAATACGCGTTGAGTGATGTCTTCCGCCAGCTGCACGTCCCCGCCCACCTGCCGCAGCGCCACGGAATAAACGAGATTCACCCGCCGCTGCACGAGCAGGGTAAACGCTTCCTCCGAGCGTTCCTCGGCATAGCGGCGAAGCAGTTCAACATCCTCGATCATGGCTCAGTTGCCACGTTAGCAGGCACCGGTTCTAAAACCGGACAAAAAAACACGCGCAATCCGCCCCGGCGCATCTCAGTTTCTGCCAAACACCAGGGCGCTTGAGTGGCACGGGCATCTGGCAGAGCGGCGACACATCGCGCCGCCAGACATGGGCGGGACGCCCATGCCACTTTGCAGAAAACTGAAAAGAGCCCTCCACGACGACCGCGCCCAGTCTTGCCGTCCGCGCCGAAGCCACCAGCTTCGCCCCCATGAGCACCGTGAGCGAAATCGAGGCCGCGTTGGAAAAACTCCGACCGGCGCAGCAGCGCGAAATCGCCGACTGGCTGGGAGAACGTCTGCTGAATGAGGAATCGCCTGAAATGCTGGCGGCCCTCGCCGCGGGCATCCGTTCGCTGGAAAAAGGCGGCACGCGCGAATTCACCCGCGCCGAACTCGAGCAAAAGGTGAAAAAATGGGCTGGCGCGTCGCGCTGACCGATCAAGCCGAGCTCGATCTGGAACACGTCGTCATTTTTCTTGCGCGCAAGAATCCCGCGTCCGCAGAGCGGCCGGGCCTGAAGTTGGTAGCCACCATTTTTTCGCTGACGGAGATGCCCCACGCGACGTGGCGGTGAGGGAGCGACCGGACTATCGCCGAATCCAGCACCGACCGTGGCATCTGATTTTCTATCGCGTCAAGGTCGCGCAACAGATCGTGGAAATCGTGCGCATCTGGGAAGCGCGCCAAAACCCCACGCAGCTCACACTGGACTGAGCAGCGTCACCTCCTCCGCAAGATCTGCACACCGCCCACCTGCCGGAGCGGCACGGAGTAAGGAATAACAGATCCTAAGCCGGAAAAATTTAGGAGAGAACCACGGATGACACGAATGGTCACGGATATGGAGGGAAGGAAACAGGAGCCGAAAGTCCGTGGACCGAGCACTGATCGGTGAATGCGAGGAAACCGTTTCATTGCCTCGTTCATGCTCGGAGTATCCGTGTTCATCAGTGTCCATCCATGGTTCAATTGCATGGGTCCGGCTTAGCCCTGATCGTTTTGCACAGAAGATAACGAAGGAAGCAGTGCAGTGCATCTTTTCTGTCCTTCGTTCCCTCCGTTACCTTCTGTAAAACGGTTTTCCTGAAGCCCGCCAACGTGGACCGGCCGAAAAGATCAGGTGGTTGCACGCAGGTAAATTCTCGCGAGTTCCCGCTCGACCCGTGCTTCCGGCCAGTCGGGATGTTGCGCCCGCAGGGCATCGCGTTTCCAGCTGCGCACTTTCCGCCGAAGCTCTGCCGCCAATTCCGAGCGACCCGACCCACCCATCTCCCGCCAGGCCTTGATCTGAAGGGGATGGGGAGCATCGGAGGTCGAGGACTCAGGGACGGCGTTCACGCGCGGAAGCTGCGGCGCTTCCGCCGGACGTGCAAGCCGGGCATCGGCCAGAAAGGCGCTTTGTTTCGTCCATCACGGGCGGGAAATGCCGGCCCACGTCGCGCCTCTCAGTTTTCTGCAAAGTGGCAGGGGCGTCTCGCCCATGTCTGGCGGCGCGATGCGCCGTCCACGGGCAAGATGCCCGTGCCACTCAAAGCGTCTTGGTATGCTGCAGAAAACTGAGATGCGCCCCCGCCCGCGTCGCGCCGCGTTGCCTCCTTGCCTCCGCACTTTTTTCGCCCAAGTTCCGGCCTGAATCAATGCCCTGCCCGACACCGGCTGCTGGGCAACCCCGCCGGTTTCCCACGTCTCGCCCCCCGTTTCCCTCCGATGACTTCCCTGCCCCCTTCACGGTACCCCGCCCCGTTTGTCTCCACCCGTCAGCCGATTTCCCGGCGGCGCTTTCTGCGCGGCGCCGGCATCGCGCTCTCCCTGCCGTTTCTTGATTCAATGTTGCCCGGGTTCGCCCGCGCCGCCGCGGCCTCGTCCTCGCCGCTCGCGCCGGGCGCGAAGCCCCGCCGGATGCTGGCCGTCTGCAACAATCTCGGCCTCCTTCCCGATTTGTTTTTTCCCACCGGCACCGGGCGCGATTACAAGCCTTCGCCCTACCTCGAAAAACTCGCGGAGCATCGCAACGACTTCAGCGTGTTCAGCGGCGTGTCGCATCCCAACGTCGACGGCGGCCATCCCGCGGACGTCTGCTTCCTCACCGCGGCACCGCACCCGGGCAGCGGGTCGTTTCGCAACACCATCTCGCTCGACCAGCACATCGCGGAACAGATCGGCACGCTCACGCGTTTCCCGTCGCTCACCCTCGGCGTCAACACCCGCACGCGCAGCCTCTCCTTCACCGGCACCGGCGTCGCCATCCCCTGCGAGGACAAGGCGGCGGATGTTTTCAAACAGCTTTTTCTCCAGGGCTCGGAGGCACAGGTCGAGGCGCAGATCCAGAAACTGGACACGGGTCGCAGCATTCTCGACACCGTCGCCGGCCAGGCGCAGGAGCTGCAGCGCAACGTGGGCGCGGCCGACCGCGACCGGCTCGACCAGTATTTCACCAGCGTGCGCGATCTCGAGCGGCGGTTGCAGGCTTCGAAGGGCTGGGAGAGAAAAGCGAAACCCGTCGTCACCGCGCCCGTGCCGATCGATCCGGCCAATCCTTCCGCCTACATGGAGAAAGTCCGGGTGATGTATGACCTCGCCCGGCTCGCCTTCGAGACCGACTCCACCCGCTCGATCTCACTGATGCTCGACAGCGTTGCCACGCCCGCGCTCGACCTCGATATCCCGATCAGCGACGGCTACCACAATCTCTCCCATCACGGAAAATCCCCGGAGAAACGCACCCAGCTCAAGGCGATCGACGAGTGGCACATGAAGCTGCTCGGGAATCTTTTCACCGCCCTCAAGGCCGTGCGCGAGGACGGGGATTCGCTCTTCGACCGCACGATGGTCCTCTACGGATCGAACCTCGGCGACGCCAACAGCCACGTGACTTCCAACCTCCCCACGCTGCTCGCCGGCGGCGGCTTCCGCCACGGCCAGCATCTCGCCTTCGACACGACGCGAAACTACCCGCTGCCGAATCTCTACGTCTCGATGCTGCAACGCATGGGGATCAACGAGGAACGCTTCGCCAGCTCGACCGGCACCATGCGGGGGCTGGAACTCGCATGAAGCCGCGAAGTTTTTTCGGAGTACACATCCCCGGAACAAGCTCCGGGGCATTTTCAAAAACCGATTCACTTCAGAATTCCGCCGGGTCCGGGGAACGCACGCGTCCCGCGTGCCGACTTGGGTGTCTCGCTCAAGTCCTCCGAACCGCTCTCGGCGAGACGCCGAGAGCAGCACGCGGGACGCGTGCGCTCCCCGGACCAGCTCCTCGCCGTCGATCTCCCTGCAAGCAAGCCGAAGCGAGCTTCGCGGTATCGGACCCAAAGCGAATGAAACCTCCGATGCATTCCACGGGAGGCCACAGAGAGCGTAGCGAAGACGAAACGCCTTCAAAGCCGCTGTCTCTGTTTCCTCCGCGGCCTCCTGTGGAAGTTTTGGTTTGCAGCCTGTTTTTGGCTGCGCTCCCGCTTCACGCCGCGACCGCCCCGGCGTTCGAGCGAGCAGCCGCGGAAGCGTTCACCGGAAAATACTGCTCCAGCTGCCACAACGAGGCGGACAAGGAAGGCGGCTTCGATCTCGACAGCCTGACGTTCAAACCCGACGACCCGACGAATTTTCAACGCTGGGTCAAAGTCCACGACCGCCTCCAGGCGGGCGAAATGCCGCCGAAGGAAAAGAAGCAGCCCGCAGCCGCCGAACTTTCGGGATTCGTCCAGAGCCTTTCGTCCTCTCTCGTCGCCCAGGAAC
Organism: Opitutaceae bacterium; assembly: GCA_039928635.1. GTDB lineage: Bacteria > Verrucomicrobiota > Verrucomicrobiia > Opitutales > Opitutaceae > DATAKE01. The sequence continues at coordinate 8,849 of JBDSSU010000618.1, forward strand.
ACGACGTGACCGCCCGGGACGGCCGCGCCACGCAGCGCCGGCTCAACCGCGTCGAATACGAAAACGCCCTGCGCGATCTCTTCCAGGCGCCGTGGCTGCAGGTGCAGGGCCTGTTCCCCGAGGACGGCGAGTCGTTTCGCTTCAACAAAGTGGCCTCCGCGCTCGACGTCTCGCACGTGCACATGGCGCGTTACATGAACGCCGCCGACTACGCCATGCGCCAGGCGGTGAGTGTCCAGTTCGTGCGTCCGCCCACGACGACTACCCGACACTACGCCCGCGACCAGCGCACGCTCACGGGCAAGTTCACGCAGAATCCCCTCAACCCGCTCCCGGACCGGCAGACCTATCCGGTGCTGGGCGCGACGGCGCAGCCCGCGATCCGCTCACTCGAAGCGCCGCTCACCGTCGGCGAGGCGAATCCGGAAATTCGCGAGCAAGAGGCCGTCGGTTGGGTTTCGAGCAATTACGTCACCGGCTTCACCTATCGGTGGGACGGCTACCGCGCGCCGGTCGCGGGTCGCTATCGCGTGCGTTTCAGCGGCTACACGCTCTGGGCCGGACCGGGCGGATTTCAGCGCCGCTTCGCCAACGGCTCCGATCGCGTCGGCGTGCCGCGCGCGCCCGAAGCTCATCTCCCGAACTACGACCTCATCTCGACGGGGCGCACCACGGAGAATATTTCCGTGTACACCCGCAACGGCGTCATGAACCGCCGCGTCGGCGAGTTCGACGTCACGCCCGAACCCGCGGTGCAAGACCTCGGCGAGGTCTGGTTGCTCGCCAACGAAACGCTCGTGCCGGACGCCACGCGCTTCTTCCGTTCCCGGCCACCGGGGAGTTTCCACAATCCCCTCATGACGCCCGAAGGCGTGCCCAGCGTGGCGTTCCGCTGGATGGAGGTCGAAGGCCCGCTCTACGACGAAGCGAGCGGCGCCGGCTACCGCCTGCTCTTTGGCGATCTCCCCGTGCGAAAATCCGCCAACGGCAAAGGTCTCCTGGTGCCCGTGCTTGCCCAGACCCGCGAAGGCGGCGCCCGTGGTGGCGGCGGCGGCGGCAATCGCGCCGAGCCGCTCGAGGAAGTCGCCGTCGAAGTCGTCTCCACCGACCCGAAGCAGGACGCCGACCGTCTCATGCGCGCCTTCCTCGCGCGCACGTATCGCCGGCCGGTGGTCGAGGCGGAGGTGCAACGTTTCCTCGGGCTCGTCGACGAGCGGCAAAAAGCCGGCCTCGGTTTCACCGAGTCGATGATCGCCGGATACACCGCCGTGCTCGCGTCGCCCGGCTTCGTGTTTCTCCACGAGAAACCGGGGAAACTCGACGACTACGCCCTCGCCACCCGACTCGCGCTTTTCCTTACCAACTCCCTGCCGGACGATGCCCTGCGCGCCCGTGCCGCCCGCGGCGAGTTGAGCAAACCCGGCGCGCTCCGCGAGGAAACGGAACGGCTCCTCGCCGGCCCGAATGCCCGCCGCTTCGTCGAGGCGTTTCTGGATTACTGGATCGACCTCCGCAAAATCGACGACACCACGCCTTCGACTGCGCTCTACAGCGACTACTATCTCGACGAAGCCCTCACCGAAGCGGCCGTGGCCGAGACGCGGCTCTTTTTCTCCGAGCTGCTCCAGCACAATCTGCCCGTGAGGAACATCGTCGATTCCGACTTCACGTTCCTCAACGAACGCCTCGCCGCCCACTACGGCATGCCGGAGGTCAAGGGTGTCGCCATGCGCCGCGTCGCCCTGCCCGCCGATACTGTGCGCGGCGGATTCCTGACGCAGGCGAGTGTTTTGAAAATCACGGCGAACGGCACCACGACTTCCCCGGTGCTGCGCGGCAACTGGATCGTGCAGCGCATCATGGGTCTGGAAATCCCGCCACCGCCACCGGTGGCGGCCGTCGAGCCCGACATCCGCGGCGCCGTCACGATTCGGCAGCAGCTGGAAAAACACCGCGCCGATCCGAGCTGTGCGGCGTGTCACAGCAAAATGGATCCGCCCGGCTTCGCGCTCGAAAGCTTCGATGTGATGGGCGCGTGGCGCACTCGCTACCGCGCCTCCGCGGAAGGCAAGCCCGTCGAGCCCGGCCGCGGCAAAAACGGCCACCCGTTCGAATTTCACTACGCGTTGCCGGTGGACGCCGCCGGCGATTTGCCTGATGGGCGGCCCTTCGCGGATATCCGCGAATTCAAGCGCCTGCTTCGCGCGGACGACGCGTCGATCGCCCGCAACCTCGCGCGGCAACTCACGATTTTCGCGACGGGGGCGCCGGTGCGTTTCAGCGACCGGGCTGCGATCGAAAAAATCCTGCAAGCCGCCCAGCCCTCCGGCTACGGCGTGCGCTCGCTGGTGCACGAGATCGTGCAAAGCGACCTCTTCCGCGAGAAGTGAGCGGTAAGAAAAAATTTCGTCTAATCCCGAAAGCGGCTTCTAAAGATTCGGCCACGTAACGGGGAATCAACCCGAGACCCTCCAGCGTGGTCATTCGCCCTCAGCCGGAAAAATTCGGGGAGAACCACGGATGAACACGAATAGACACGGATACGGAGGGAAGGACAATGGAGCCGAAAGTCCGGGGACCGCGCTGATCGGTGAAGGCGAGGAAACCGTTTCATTGCTTCGCTCACGGTCGGAGTATCCGTGTTCATCGGTGTCGAAGGTAACGAAGAGCGCTGAGTCTTTTCTGCCGTTCGTTTCCTCCGTTACCTTCTGCAAAACGGATTTTCGCTGAAGCTGATAAATGTGGGCCGACCGAAGAGATCAGATCGTTCCACGCAGCCAAATCCGTCGGCCGGCGCGCCGCCGTTGAGCTCGGCCCGTCAGGAAGGCGCAGCGTAGCGACTCGTGGTGCTTATCGGCAAAATCGTTCTGAGCACAGAAGGTACACCGCGAACCTGGGCGTCCTCTACTTTCGCTCTGCCGGCAGCCGCCCCTTCAGCAAAGCCGCATATTTTTCCACAGCTGTGACCGGGACCACAAGCCGCCAACCGTCTCGAGAACGGACCATCTCAAACACGATTTCCTTCCGGGTAATACCGTCTTCCTGGAAAAAAAGGGCGTTCAACTTCACTTTTTCTCCGTCGCCGTTTGATCCGAAGAGACTGAATGCCGTGAGTGGCACGTCCCTGAGGATGAAGCCAGCGATCCAGTGCTCCGGCGAGGGGTAACGCGCTCGGAGTTCGTCCGAAAAACTTTCGTAGACCTTCTCCGCTTCGTCTTTCGCATCCGCGGAGAGAACCAATGCCTCGCGGATGATATCCACCTCCCCCGCGGCGGCAGCCCACAGGACCGTCTCCAGTGCCGCCGAGGGCAAGGCGGTTCCCCGATTCACCCAAGCGCGAACCGGCATCTGTTTCCTCGGAGGCATGCGCCGGGCCCTTTGAGAAATGCTTTCACCGATCGCCTTCCCGTCATTTCGAAGACGAATGAATGCCTCCTGATCTTCTTCCAAGGTTTTCAACTCCAGGTCGGATATCTGCAGCGTTTTTAGTCGGTGGTTCTCCGCTATTGGCTGAATGAGTTCAGGCTTGGGTTCACGCAGGCTGGCGATTTCCCGGCGCAGCGAAAGTGTCGTTTCGCGTTGCCGGAGTAGCGGCGGGATAAAACCTCCGACGATCACGAGGAGAAGGAGAACCGCCGAAAATCGCCAGGGCTTGGACCTCATAAATCAAAACCAGCTGGCTCTGACCGGACGCTCCAACGCTCGACTTTCTTCGGGACTCGGAATCCAAAACCGTACCGGTATTTCGATGCGGGCGGAAACAGCACGGCCCTCCTTCATCCCCGGGGCAAACTCCCATTGTCTCACCGCATCGAGTGTCGCTTCCTCAAACTCAGGGCGATTGGATCGCAGCGCCGCCACCTCCCGCACATTACCCCGCGCATCGATCACAACCGACACGGTTGCTTCGCCTTCCACGCCGGCTTCCA
>JBDSSU010000619.1:0-12432 GCA_039928635.1 Opitutaceae bacterium
CGACATCTGTCCGGTCGGCGCGCTCACGAGCACGGATTTTCGTTTTAAGATGCGGGTCTGGTTCCTCAAGCAGACGAACAGCATCGATGTCGAATCTTCGGTTGGGGCGAACACCGTGGTCTGGTCACGCGAAGGCGTCATCTATCGCATCACACCGCGCCAGAACGACGAGGTGAATGACACGTGGCTCTCCGACAGTGCGCGCGTCCTCTACAAACAGGTCCTTTCGGACGACCGCCTGACCGCGATAAAAGTAAATGGCCTCGAGAGCGGCTTCGACATGGCGGTCAACGCCGCCGCGGAAATCTTCAGGGCAAACCCCGGTGCCATCGCCGTGGTGGGGTCGGGCCGGAGCAGCGTCGAAGAACAATTTCTCGCCAGGAAACTCGCCGATGCTTTGAAGGCGCCGAGCCAGCTGGTGAGTCGGGTGGGGGAGGGCGATAAGATCCTCATCTCCGCGGATCGAAACCCCAATGTGCGCGGCGCCCTCGTGACGGGGTTGATCTCATCGCTACCGAAAGCTCAGCTCACCGAACTCGCGGCCCAAATTGAATCGGGCAAAATCAAAGCGGTGGTCGCCGTGAACGAAGATTTGGCCGCCGCCGGCCTCACGCCCGCACAACTCGCGAAGATTTCGATCATCAGCGTCGGGACGCATGCGAGCCTCACGACCGCCGCGGCGAAAGTCGCGTTTCCCACGCTGACGGTGTTCGAGAAAAGCGGGACGTTCGTAAACCAGCAGTTCCGCATCCAGAAATTTCTCAAGACCGTGCCGGCGTCGGCTGGGGCGATCGATGACCTGATGGTTCTGGCGAAACTGGTGGGTGCCGCCGGCGGAGCTGCGATTCCGGGCGAGTTGCCTCTCCTCTGGAAAACCATCGCCGCCGAAGTACCGGCGCTCGGCACGATCACGTTCGCGAATTTTCCGGAGACCGGACTTCTGCTCGACAGTACGCCTTGGGGCGGGCTGCCGTTCATTGAAGGAGAGACCCTGCACTACAAACCGGCCGCGCTTACGCCGGCTCCTCAAATGGGAACGCCAGTCGCGCCGCCTGCTTCGACGCCGACCTGATCGATCACCGCGCATGTTCGATTTCTATTTCAATCTCCCGTTCTGGCTGCGCCCGGTGCTGCAGGGACTCGCGGTGATTCTCGTGATTTTCCCGCTGGCGGGAGCTTGCTCGCTGGCGGAGCGAAAAGTTTCCGCCTGGATGCAAGGCCGGCCCGGCCCGAATCGCGCGATCCCGTTCTGGTTTGCGTGGGTGCCGGTGCTCGGACCGTTTCTCCAGCGTTTGGGAGTGTTTCACCTCATGGCCGACGGCGCGAAGTTCCTCTTCAAGGAAGAGCCGGTGCCGGCGCACGTGAACAAGTTCTATTTCACGCTCGCCCCGATCCTCGCGATGATCCCGGCGTTCTCGACGGTCACCGTGGTTCCCTTCGGTGCTTTCATCGATGCCGCCGGCAAGGTGGTGCCACTGGCACTGGCGGATGTTGACGTTGGGCTGCTGGCGGTCTTCGCCGTGTCTTCGCTCGGCGTTTATTCGCTGATCATCGCGGGTTGGGCCTCAAATTCGAAATATCCCTTCCTTGGCGGCGTGCGGGCTTCGGCGCAGCTGATCTCCTACGAACTCTCGATGACGCTCTCGGTAATTCCCGTTTTCCTCTGGATCAATGCTCCCGGTGCCGAGGGTACGATGAGCCTGGCCAAGGTGGTCGAGTTTCAGAGCTATCCCGGTTTCTGGGGCGGCACTTGGTCCGTGATGATCATGCCGCTGTCGGCTTTTATTTTCCTCGTTTCCCTTTTCGCGGAGACCAACCGGCAGCCCTTCGACATGCCGGAATCCGAGGCGGATTTGGTGGGCGGGTTTCACACCGAGTACGGCGCGTTCAAGTGGTCGCTGTTCTTCGTCGCCGAGTATTCGCACATGCTGATCGGCTCAGCGGTGTTCACGCTGTTGTTTTTCGGCGGCTGGAATCCGCTTCCTTGGGTGCCGCTCGCTTCCGTGGTCGGCTGGCTGCACCAACTCATCGATGCGGCCTGGGTGGTGCACCCGCTCTTCGTCGGATTGCTTTCGATGGGCATCTTCATCGGCAAGGTGGTCGTGCTGATCTTCCTTTTCATGTGGGTGCGCTGGACCGTGCCGCGTTTCCGCTACGACCAAGTCATGAAGCTCGGCTGGCAAAAGCTGCTCCCGCTCTCCATCGCCAATCTCATCCTCTACGCGCTCGGCATTGCGCTCATTCAGAAATGAAGAACCGAAACCCCAAACCATTTCACAGGAGGTAATGGAGAGACCGAGAGTCCATCCTGATGATTGTCATTCTGCGCTGCGCGCAGAATGACAGAAAAATCTTCCTCTGTTCTCTCCGTTTCCTCCTGTAAGCATCCGATCCGCCATGGCTGTCATTCCTCTCGAACGCAAAAAGCTCTCCTTCGCGGAGCGTACCTACGTGCCCCAGATCATGAGCGGGTTGGCGACGACGTTCCGCCGCATGCTCAAGCCGGCGGAAACGCTGGAGTACCCCGAGGAACGTCCGGCGATCCCTCCCGGTTACCGTGGTGTGCCGACGTTGGTGAAGGATCCGAATGGACGGGAAAAATGTGTTTCCTGCCAGCTGTGCGAGTTCGTGTGCCCGCCGAAAGCCATCCGCATTACTCCGGGAGAGATTCCGCTCGATGCGCCGAATGCCCACGTGGAGCGCGCGCCCCAGGCTTTCGACATCGACATGCTCCGCTGCATTTATTGCGGGCTTTGCCAGGAGGTTTGTCCCGAGGAAGCGATCTTCCTGCAGAATCAATTCTCGATGACCGGCTACACGCGCGAGGAAATGGTCAACCACAAGGACCGGCTCTACGAACTCGGCGGCACCCTGCCGGACGAGCATTTCAAGTGGGACAAAAAGAAAGCCGCCGAGGAGCACGGTAACGCCCACTGAGCCAAAGCAAGGTAGCGAGCATCGAGTAGCGAGTAGAGAGCATGAAAACCATTCAACACAGCGAACGCAAAAAGACAGCCTTGGGGCGGGAAGCACTGGTTCTGCATGCTCGCTACTCGCTACCCGCTACTCGCTACTGACCCCACATGGGCAACTTCCTCTTCAATTTCTTCGCACTGTTCACCGTCATCACGGCGGTTGGCGTCGTGCTGAACAAGAACGCGGTCAACGCCGCGATGTGCCTGCTGCTTTGCCTCGCGGGCATCGCGGGTTTGTTCGTGCAACTTGAGGCCTATCTTTTGGCGTTCCTGCTCATCCTCGTTTACGCGGGAGCCATCGTCGCGCTGTTCCTCTTCATCATTATGTTGCTCGACACGCAAAGCACCGCGCGGCGGCCGTTTGGCAAAATGAGTTTTGTCGCGGCCGGTGTGGCGCTCCTGCTTTTGGTCGCTGGGTTGAGCACGCTGCATGTCCGTGGCCAGCTGCATGCGCCGGATGCGACCACGGTGCCGGCATTGGGTGCCTCCCTGAAGCTTTACGCCTACCAGTTGTTCACAACTTACCTCCTGCCGGTTCAGATCATGGGATTTCTGCTTTTGATCGCGATGCTCGGCGTGATCGTGCTCAGCAAAAAACACGAGGGCATGGAGGACGTGAAGTGATCTTTCGAAGCAGTGAGCAGCGAGTAGCGAGTAGCGAGCATCCTCCCCGCCCGGCTGCTGCTGGCTATTCTTCTCACCACCCGCTCCTCGCTCCTCGCTCCTTTCCGCAATGATCTCCCCCGGTCTCAACGAATATGTTCTGCTGAGCGCGTTGCTCTTCGCCATCGGGTTTCTTGGGGTGCTCGTGCGCAAGAACACGCTCGTGATCTTCATGTGCCTTGAGCTGATGCTGGTGGCGACGACCCTGGCGTTTGTCGCGTTCTCCCGGTTCAACGGAACCATGGATGGAAACGTCTTTGTGTTCTTCATCCTCACCGTCGCCGCTGCGGAAGTCGCGGTCGGACTCGCCATCATCGTCGCGCTCTTCCGCAAGCGGCAGACGATCGAAGTCGACGAACTTAACGCGCTGAAAAACTGACGATGCAGATATTTAGCCACAGAGAACACGGAGCTCGGACACAGAGTTCACAGAGGAAAACCTCCACCATGACTCAAGGATCCCGCCTCGCTTTGGCTTTCCCTCACTTTCAGAACTCTGTGCCCTCTGTGGGCCGCGCTCTGTGCTCTCTGTGGCGAGGATTGATTTTCTGATCATGTCGATGCTTCAGCACGCCGTTCTGGTTCTCCTTTTGCCGCTATTTTCCGCGGCGGTGATCGCGCTTTTCCTACGCCGCGCCGGCGGCGCCGCGGCGGCTCTGGCCACGGCCACCTCGGCGGCGATCGCGGTCATCGCGTTGATTCTCGCGCTGCATGGCGAGCGCTTCGAGAACTCATTTGAATGGCTGAAGCTCGGCACCTTTTCGCTTTCGCTCGGGATCAAGTTCGACGACATCGCTGCGCTCATGCTCTGCATCGTGGGGATCGTCGGCGTGTGCGTGCACGTTTTCTCGCTGGGCTACATGCACGATGACGGAGCGCGCGGCCGGTATTTTGGTGGGTTGTCGATCTTCATGTTCTCGATGCTCGGCATCGTTTTCGCGGACAATCTTTTCATGATGTTCATCTTTTGGGAGCTGGTCGGTTTCAGCTCCTATGTGCTCATCAATCACTGGCACGAGCGGCAGTCGGCCGCGGATGCGTCGAAGAAAGCATTCATCGTCAATCGCGTCGGCGACTTCGGTTTTCTCCTTGGCATCGTGATGTGCTACTGGGCGAACGGCACGGTGAACCTGAGCAAGCTGGCGGAACTCGGAGGAGCGGGCGGCCTGGTGGTCAGCGCGGCAATCCCGTTGCTGCTCTTCTGTGGCGCAGTCGGTAAATCCGCGCAACTTCCGCTGCAAGTCTGGTTGCCGGACGCGATGGAAGGCCCGACTCCGGTCTCCGCGCTGATCCACGCCGCGACCATGGTGGCCGCCGGTATCTACATGCTTTGCCGCATCAATGTGCTGATGGTCCCGGACGCCCTCACGGCGATCATGTGGATCGGCACCGCGACGGCTCTTTACGCCGCGCTTTGCGCCATCGTGCAGCGCGACATCAAGAAGGTCCTCGCTTACTCCACGCTTTCCCAGCTCGGCTACATGGTCGCGGCGTTTGGCTTGGGGTCATTGACCGATGCGCATGATCACGACGGCGTGACTCACACCGTGGTGATCGCGGCTGGGGTGGGAGCGGCGATGTTCCACCTCACGACGCATGCCTTCTTCAAGGCGCTCATGTTCCTCGGCTCCGGCTCCGTGATCCACGGCTGCCATCACGAGCAGGATATTTTCAAGATGGGCGGGCTGTCGTCGCGGATGAAGCTCACTTTCGTGACCTTCACGATCGGCGTGCTGGCGATTATCGGCATGCCATTGCTCGCCGGCTTCTTCTCGAAAGACGCGATCCTTTATCTCGCCTACGAAAAGAACACGGCGGTCTTCGCCATCCTCGCGTTTACCGCGGTGCTCACGGCGCTCTACATGGTCCGCATGTGGAAGCTCGTTTTCCTCGGTGAGCCGCGCAGCCATCATGCTTCGCACGGGCATGAAGGCGGCCTCTCGCTCACGCTCCCGCTGGTCGTCCTCGCGGTCCTTTCGATCGTTGGCGGCCATACTGGCGCGTACCCGAAAGTATTTCAGGGCGTCTTCGACTTGATCCCGGAAGCGCACGGCTCAGATCACACGATCATTGTGATCACCAGCCTCGCGGTGATGTTCATCGGTGCTGCGATGGGCTTCTTCCTCTATAAACCCGCGGCGACCGACTCACTGGAGCAGAAGTCTCCGGGGCTCTTTGGAGCGCTCGCGGCGCTGCGGAATTCTTTCGACGCGTTCTACGACTATTACGTCGCCAAAATTCAAGAGCGCTTCGCGATCCTGTTGAATTACATCGAACAGATTTTCATTGCCGGCGTAATCGTCCGTGGGTTTGCCGGCGTGGTGGGACTCTTCGGTCTCGGCGCGCGCGCGCTGCATGTCGGCAGCCTTCATGCCTACGTTTATTGGTTCCTGTTTGGCGTGGCGGCGCTGTGGCTCTTCGCCAGCGGCGTGGTGACGTTCTGATTTCGCGATGAGCACTCTTTCCTTCCACCCTCTGCTTCTCTCCATCGCGGCTCCGCTCGCGATCGCGCTCGCGATTGCGCTGGGCTTGCCCAAACGCTGGTCGGTGAAGCTGGCTTACATCGGCTTCGCGATCCCCGCGATTGTCGCCGTGGTCGCTTGGTGGGATTTCGCCGGTGCCTCGAAGGAAAGCGGCTACGCTTATCTGGTGCACTACTCAACGGGCCTTGATGGCATCGGCATCGGCCTGAAACTTGGGCTCAACGGCGTCTCGCTGCCTCTTTTCGTCCTCGCTGGCTTGGTCGGCCTGGCCGCCGGACTGTACGCGCTGCAATCCGAGGCCGAACGGCTGAAGATCTATCTCATGCTGCTGCTCATCATGCAGGGCGGGCTGATGGGAATCTTCGCGAGCATCGACGTATTCTTCCTCTACTTTTTCCATGAACTGGCGCTCATCCCGACCTTCATCATGATCGGGGTTTGGGGCTCGCGTGGCCGGTCCGAAAATTCCTACGCCGCGATGAAGGTGACGATTTATCTCACCCTCGGCGCGATGCTCTCGTTGATTGGGCTCATCGCTCTCTATTCGAAAAGCGGTGCGAACAGTTTTGATCTGATCGCTTTGCGCGCGCATCTCGCGGCCAACCCGATCGCGGAAACGCTCCAGCATAACTACGCCGCTCTGCTCGTCGTGGGCCTTGGCATTCTGGTTTCGCTCTGGCCTTTGCACACCTGGGCGCCGCTCGGGTACGGTGCGGCTCCGACGTCAGCCGCGATGTTGCACGCGGGGGTGCTGAAGAAATTTGGTCTCTACACCTTGGTTCAAGTCGCACTTCCACTTCTCCCTGCAGGACTCGCGCACTGGTCGCACCCGCTCGCCTGGTTCGCCGTGGTGGGCAACATTCTCATCGTCGGGCTCATCACCATCGCGCAGCGCGATCTCAAACAGATGATCGGCTATAGCTCGGTCATGCACATGGGCTATGCGTTTCTCGGCATCGCCACCGCCTCGGTGATTGGACTGGGTGGCGTGGTGTTATTGATGGTGGCGCACGGGCTGTCGGTGGCGCTGCTCTTCCTGCTGGCGACCAGTATTTTTCACCGGACCCATACGTTCACCATGGAGGACATGGGCGGCCTTGCGCAGAAAGCGCCGGTGCTCGCCGCGTTTTTCGTCGCGGCAACGCTGGCGAGCATTGGGCTCCCCGGCTTCGCCAATTTCTGGGGAGAACTCACCATCTTCGTCGCGCTCTGGAAATTCTCCCCGCTGATCACGGCGCTCGCGGTCGCCGGCGTCGTGATCTCGGCGGTGTACGGCTTGCGCTCGGCGGCGCGGATCTTCTTTGGTGCGCCGACCGAGGCGTTCGCGAAAGTCGCCGCCTCCCATCCGCCCACCGATCTCCGTTGGTCGGAGAAAGTCCCCGCGCTGATTCTCCTGGCCACCCTTCTCTTCGTGGGCTTCTGGCCGAAGTCGCTTTCGACCTCGATCGACGCCGCGCTGACTCCCCCGACGCCGCAAGTGGCCGCCAAATAATTTCCTGCGATGCCCATCGAAGCCGTTAAACTTGCCGCCGAGGCCAACCAATGGGGGGCCATCCTCCCGGAGCTCATCCTCGTTTGCATCGCCTTGTTGTTGCTGGTGCTGGAAATCGTGCTCCCGAAGAAACAGCACGCGATGATCCCGAGCGTCGCGGGTCTTGGGTTTGCGGGCGTGCTGATCGCACTTCATTTCAACTTCACCGCGACCTACCTCGACCAGGACACCTTCAACGGCCTGCTGCATCACAGCAGCTCCGGTCAGCTCATGCGGATATTCTTCGTTCTCGCGGGGCTGCTGGTCTGCATCCTCGGTCAGGTGAGCCTGGCGAAGCAGGCGATGCCGAAGGTTGAGTTCTATCACATCGTCCTCGTGGTCACCGCGTCGATGATGCTGCTCGCCCAGTCGAATCACTTCGTCCTCTTCTTCGTCGCCCTCGAGACCCTCACCATCGGGCTTTATATTCTCGTCAGCTACTTTCGGGGAAACGCCCTCACCCTCGAGGCTGGTCTGAAGTATCTCGTCTCTGGCGCCCTCAGTTCGTCGCTGCTGCTCTTCGGCATCGTGTTGCTCTACGGCGTCGCCGGAAACCCAGCGCTCCCGTCGCATTCGGCGAACGCCATGCACTTCGGCGAGCTGGCGGCGTTCCTTCGCGCCAATCCGCACAACTTCCTCGCGAGCGTCGGCATCGTGCTCGTGCTCTCCGGCGTCGCTTTCAAGATCGGTGCGTTTCCCTTCCAAATCTGGATCCCTGACGTGTATCAGGGCGCGCCCACACCTGTGACCGCCTTCCTCGCTGTGGCCTCGAAGGGCGCCGGCTTCGCCGTCCTGCTCATCCTGGCTAACACCGTTTTCGTTTCGTATGGCTGGCTCGTCACGCCGGTGCTTTCGGCGATGGCCGCCGCGACCATCTTGTTCGGCAACATCGCTGCGCTGACCCAGCACAACGTCAAACGGCTGATCGGGCTTTCTGGCGTGTCCCACGCCGGTTTCCTGCTGCTTGGCGTGGTGGCCGCGCCGCTCTCGCCGATGGCGACGGGTGCGGTTTATTTTTACTTGTTCTCCTACCTCATCGCTTCGTTTGCGGTGTTTGGGGTGATGGCGCATGTCGCCGGCGCGAACGATGCTGACCAGGAACTCGACCACTACGCCGGGCTCGCGCGGGAACGGCCCTTCCTCGCGACGGTGCTGGCGGTTGGCCTCGGCTCGCTCGCCGGGATCCCGCCGCTGGCGGGCTTTATGGGAAAGTTCTTCATCTTCATCGCGGCGTTCAAAGCGGGACTCTACGGGCTGCTGGCGGTCGCCATCGTCGGCGTGGTGATCTCGATCTATTACTACTTTGGTTGGATCCGGGCGGCCTTCTTCGAGACGGTTGTCCTCCCGCCGGATGGCGAAACGCCCCCGGCTCCGGCGCACCGCCCGATTGGCCTCGTGGCGGGCCTGGCGCTCGGGACGCTGGCACTGGGCACGATTGTTCTCGGTTTCTATCAGGGACCGCTTGGGCAGTGGCTCACGCTGCGCTGAGCGAACTTCGGCGCGCGGTTCGCGCTAAGCATTTGCCAACGCCTCGCGCCGCCTGTGCTCTTTCCCGGTAACCGCGCATGAGAATTACCGGCCTTGCCCTCGTCCCGCCTCCGACCGCCACCGATCTTCCGAAAGTCACGCCTGAGTTGCTCGCTTCTGTGCTCGCGCGCTACTCGCGCAGCAATGAAGGCATCGGAAATATTCTCGCGAAGGTCGACATCGCCAACCCGGATGCGTCGATCGACCGCATCCTGAAGTTTGTCGACTATGGTCATGCCTCGATCGGCGGTTTGACCGGCGGGCTCGCGGTGGCGCTCGACGATGTCTCGATGTGGCTCGCGTATAAAATTTTCGAGATCGCGACCATGGCGGACGGCCAGGAATCCAGCACCCGTTACATCACGATGGACGCGGCGAACCTTCCCTCAGCCTCCGAGCTCGGTATCCCCGATGATTTGGCGCCGCGCTGGCAGGACGTGATGGCGAAAGCCTTTGCGGCTTATCACGCGGAATACGCGCGGCTCGATGCGCTCGCCGTGGCTCAGCCCAATCTCGTCCGTTTGCCGCCGGACGCGAAGCCCGCGGTCGTCACGCGTCTCCGCAAGAACTACGCGCTGGATCGGGCGCGCTATTTTATTCCGTTCGCGACGCGAACGAATCTGGGGCTGGTGCAATCTTCGCGGATGTGGGCGACGACGGTGAAGCATCTCGATTCCCTGGCGCAGCCCGAAGCTCGCGCGGCCGCGAAACTGATCCGCGATGAATTGCTGAAGCAATCACCCCGATTGATGCGGCACAGCTTTGCCGAGAAATCTTTTTCGGCTCAGGCGGAACAAGAACTGGCGGCGAGCCTCGCCTTGGGTTTGGAGCGGCTTTCGGCGGAGCCTTTGGCCGATGAAGTGTGGGTTCACGTCGATCGCGCGGCGCCGCCTTGGTTGGGAGAAAACCAACCGTTGCCCGAAGCGCTGCGACACCGCGCCAATCGCTATGGTCACCAGGGAACGGCGACGCGCCGCATGCGCGTGAGTTTCGCCTGGAACAACGTGGCGCTGGCGGAACTCCGTGATTTAAACCGGCATCGCACGGGTCACCGCTATACGCCGTTGATCCAGGCGGGTTTTTATCTGCCCCCGGAAATCCGCCATGCCGACCATGCCACGCTGCTGAACGAGCAGCTCGAACTCACCCGTGAGCTGATGCGGCGGGGATCGCCGGCTTACGTTTACTCGCTGTTGCTCGGAGCGCAGACGCCATTCGAACACAGCACGCACGCGGACAAATTTATTTATGAAGCTGAGCTGCGCACGGGGATGGGAGCGCACTTCCGCTATGCGGATCACCTGAGCGCGACGCTCCGCGAATTTTTCAAGTTGGTGCCCGAAGCGCGCGATTGGGTGGTCGAAGGCACGGCGGAGCCGGAATAAGCGAAGCGCACGGATGAGCACTTTCCGCGTTCTCCAGTTCAACATGCAGTATGGTCTGCCGTGGAACGACGCGCATCCGGACCGTGGCCCGATCAATCTGGATGCCACCCTGGAGGAAATCCGGCGGCACCAAGCCGACATCGTGTTGCTCCAGGAAGTGGAGCACGCGCGGGACGACGGAGTTCAAGTTTTGCCGCCGCCCAACTACATGACTCTGGCGGATGGCCTGCCGGAATACACGGGTTGGTTTTCCTATCCGAAGCCCGACCCGAGGGAGCTTCCGTTTGGAATCGGCCTCGCGATTTTTTCCCGCACACCGTTGCGGGAACCCGGGCGGCTGAATCTCCCTTCGCCCGCTGTGGAATTCGATTTCTTCGGGAAGAAAATGACGCCGACGGATCGCTTGTTGATCATGGCGAAAACCACGGTGCTGGGCCGCGAGATCCAGCTTTATAACACGCATCTCCTCGCGTTTTTCATGCTGGGGTCGAGCAGCACGACGCATCCCTTTCAGCGGAAGCTCGTGGCGGCGCAGCTCAGTGCTTCCGCGCACCCGTCGATCCTCGCCGGCGATTTTAACGTGAGCCAACACCACGACCTGGTGAACCAGTTTGCCGAGTCCGGATTTCACACCGTGCAGGATCGCGTGGTCACCTGGCGCCGGCGGCCCTTTGTGCTGGATCACATTTTCCACAACCCCCACCTGCGGTGTGTCTCGTATTCCGTGAGTCCCACGCTCGCCTCCGATCATCACGCGCTCGTCGCGGATTTCGAATTCGTCTGAGCGTGGTGAGCCGTCTCGTCATTCTGAGCGCAGCGAAGAATCCAGCAGGAGACGCGAAGCCGGTTAATCGTGCGGACACCATGGGTTCTGCGCTGCGCTGATGAACGCGAATGCAGCCGTTGGCGGAGCGTCTCTCTGAGAGGCCCGTGCCACTCAGAAGCCATCCCAGCGCAGGCGCCGCGCGCATGACCCAACTACCAACTACTTTCCCTTTCGCACCTGTTCCTTTTCGGCTTCGCGATCCTCGTCGAAACGGGCGCGTTCACTGACGAGCTGCTTCCGGATTTTCTCCACGTCATCGAATTTCTGGGCGGCGAGAACTTCTTCGAGCTGTTTCTTCAGGAAAATTTCGCGCTCGGCCAGCTTCCCTTTGTAAACCCGGTCGATTTCCGCGAGACGTTCTTTCTGCTGCGGCGTCAGCGCTTTGCTGTTCTTCGGTTCAGACTGGCTGAGACGTTCCATGGCCAGTTCGTACGCGCTTTTCATCGCGGCAGTCTTCGCGCCTTCAGCCAAAGTTCACGCCGAAAATGAGGACGAGCGTGACAAACACAAACGGCAGCCAGAGGCCTCCGGCGGTTTTCTGCCAGCGTCGCGCATAGCCGAACAGCAGCAGCGTCATCAGCGCGGAGAAGGCGAGCGGGCCCGTCCACGAGCTTGCGAACTGCGCCGGAAACCACATCGCCGGCAATTGCACGAAGCCGCGCACGAGCGCATCGATCGCGGCGAGCAGCACCACGGCGGCGTGATTGAAGACCAGGCTGATCGAGGTCAGCCCGAGCAAGCCGCCCAGCAGCGAAATGAATCCCGCCATGATCACGAATGAGGCTGCCGGGATCAGCACGACATTCGCGAGCAACGCACCGGGGGTGAAGAGTTGAAAAAACAGCACACCGCTCACGGCGCTCACGAGGGTCGCCGCGACTCCCACTCCGAACGAGGTGAGCAGCGCGCGCCACAACCAGTCGCGCAGATGGTGATGCCAGGACCACGCTGGCTTCGGAAGCAGCGCGAAGAGTTTTCCCCGATCCGACCAATTCTCCGCCAGCGGCAGACCCAGCAGGAGCAACGCCGCCACAATGCCGTA
>JBDSSU010000620.1:0-4548 GCA_039928635.1 Opitutaceae bacterium
GAATGTCCGCCTCCACCACGTCCTCCGCACCGCTAGCGCCGCTTCCGGGAAAGCCGGACGCCGATGCGGTGCTCGACCGATTTCTCGCGGTGGCGGCGGAGCGGAAACTGGAGCTTTATCCCGAGCAGGAGGAGGCGATCCTCGAGCTGTTCGCCGGGCGGAATGTCATCCTCAACACGCCAACGGGTTCGGGGAAATCGCTGGTCGCGGCGGCGTTTCACTTCAAGGCACTCTGCGCGGGCGAGCGCTCCGTCTACACGTGCCCGATCAAGGCGCTGGTGAACGAAAAGTTTCTCTCATTGTGCCGCGACTTCGGCCCGGAGAACGTCGGGATGATGACCGGCGACGCGAGCGTGAACCCGCGAGCACCGGTGCTCTGTTGTACCGCCGAGATTCTCGCAAACATCGCGCTGGCACGCGGGGACCGCACCGATATCCGCGCCGTGATCATGGACGAGTTTCATTACTACTCCGACGCCGAGCGTGGTTATGCGTGGCAGGTGCCCTTGCTCACGATGCCGGGTGCGCGTTTTCTGCTGATGTCCGCCACGCTCGGTGCCACCGAGTTCTTCGAGAAAGATCTCACGCGGCTCACGGGCGCGCCTACCATCACGGTGCGCAGCGACCGGCGTCCGGTCCCGCTCGAGTTCGAATACTCCGAGATTTCCCTGACGGAGCGCGTCGCGGCACTGCTGGAAGAAAAGCGTGCGCCGGTCTACCTCGTTTACTTCACGCAACGGTCGGCCTCCGAAGCGGCGCAGAGTCTGATGAGCCTCAACGTCTGCTCGAAAGAGGAGAAGGCGGCGTTGCAGGGAGAATTGGAGCGCGTGCGATTCAACAGCCCGTACGGAAAGGAAATGCGGCGTTGGCTCCGGCACGGCATCGGCGTGCATCATGCGGGACTGTTGCCGAAATATCGCATCCTCGTGGAGCAGCTCGCGCAGAAAGGCTTGCTCAAACTCATCTGCGGCACGGACACGCTCGGCGTTGGGATCAACGTGCCGATTCGCACGGTGGTGTTCACTCAACTCTGGAAATACGACGGCACGAAGGCGGCCGTGCTGAGCGTGCGGGATTTTCGCCAGGTGGCGGGCAGGGCGGGGCGGAAGGGCTATGACGACAAAGGCTATGTCGTGGCGCAGGCGCCGGAATACATGATTGAGAACAAACGCGCGGAGGAAAAAGCCGCGGGTGACGCGAAGAAACAGAAAAAGCTCGTGAAGCAGCGGCCGCCGGAAGGCGCCGTGGGCTGGGACGCGAAAACATTCGAACGACTGCAAACCGCGCCCTCGGAGGGACTCGTTTCCCGCTTCGACGTTTCGCATGGGATGCTGCTCCTCGTGCTGAGTCGGGAGACGGATGGCTGTCGGGCGATGCGGCAATTAATCTCGGATTCGCACGAGACCCCCCACCGGAAGCGAGCGCTGCGCAAACGCGCGTGGCAGTTGTTCCGTGCGCTGCTGGACCGGAAGATCGTCGAGTGGATTCCGCCGGAGCCGTCGGGCCGGAAGCTGCGGGTAAACCTTGAGCTCCAGGACGACTTCTCGCTGCACCAAGCGCTTTCGCTCTACCTGATCGACACTCTGCCGCTCTTGGACCGGGCGTCGCCGGATTATCCCTTCAACGTGCTCACGTTGTGCGAAGCGATCGTGGAGGACCCCGACGCGATTCTGCGGCGCCAGATTGATCGGTTGAAAACGGAAAAGATCAACGAACTCAAGGCGGAGGGTGTGCCTTACGAGGAGCGCATGGAAAAATTGGAGGCCATCGAGCATCCGAAGCCGTTGCGCGAATTCCTCTACGAGACCTTCAACGCGTTCGCGGCCGCGCATCCGTGGATCGATCAGGAAAACGTCCGGCCGAAGTCGATCGCGCGCGAAATGTTCGAGCGCTATCTCTCTTTTAACGATTACGTGCGCGACTACGGACTCGAGCGCTCCGAGGGCCTCTTGCTCCGGCATCTTTCCCAAATGTGGAAAGTGCTTTCACAAACCGTGCCGGAAAGCGCGAAGACCGACGAGGTTGTCGAGATGGAGGATTATTTCCGCGAACTCATCCGGGGAATTGATTCGAGTCTCCTCGAGGAATGGGAACGCTTGCGCAACCCGGATTTCGTGGCGGCCGAGACCGCGGACAAACCGGCGCGACCCGCGGCCTTCGACATCACCCGGGACGTCGTGGCGTTTCGACGGTTGGTGCGGACAGCGATCTTTGGTTTTCTCCAGGATGTGGCGGCGGGAGAGTGGCAGAGCGCGGTGTCGCGATTGCAAACGGGCGCGGGCACCGTGGCGGCCGAAGGGGAGTTTCTTTCACCCGAAGCGAAACAGCTCGAGGCCGCGTTCAAAAAGTTTTTCGACGTGCGCGGGCGCTTCCGACTGGATCCTGAGGGGCGCGCCGCCAAGAACACGCATTGGATCGAGGAAAAGGACGGCGCCGACGTCGGAGAGCTGGGCGTGGCGCAAATGCTCGTCGATGCGGAAGAACAGAACGATTGGGAGGCGCGCTTTGCGGTTTTGCTGGAAGACTCGCGCCGCGAGAACCGGGCGGTGGTGAAATTCGCGGGAGTGAACGCGGTTGGAGGGGAACTTAAAATCGGAGAAGGCGTTTAGCCACAGAGAGCACAGAGCTCCGACACAGAGTTCACAGAGTCGAAGCCGGCTACTGAACAGAATCACAAGAGGGGAATCTTTCCTCGTTTGTCATTCTGAACGGAGTGAAGAATCCACGAGAAGGTCGGGAGCGTGAAAGTGCCTCGTACCCGCTGCTGGATTCTTCGCTGCGGTCAGAATGACAAGCTGTGGTAGCACTTAGGTTTTCATCTGTGATTTGATGAGTCTTCTCTGTGGCCTCTGTGTCGGAGCCGTTTCGACAGGCTCAAGGCCCTGCGCATGCCGAAGGGCTCCGTGTGCTCTGTGGCGAAGATCGCAGGGCTCGTCTCTCGACTGTCGGATGGACTTTCGGGGGCAACACCTTTGCTTGAGTGGCAGCGATGCCGGAGCGACTGCCCACGATTGTCCACCTCGATGCCGATGCGTTTTTTGTATCGTGCGAGCTGGCGTTGAAGCCCGAGCTGCGCGGGACGAAATGCGCGGTCGGTGGACGCGAGCGCGGGATCATCTCCTCCGCGAGCTACGAAGCGCGGGCCTGCGGCGTCTACACGCCCATGCCGACGCAACGGGCGCGGAAGGTCTGCCCCGATCTCATCATGCTGCCGCACACGTCCGGACTTTATAGCAAAGTGTCGCGGCAGATGTTCGATCGCTGCGAAACGCTCACGCCTCTCGTGCAACGCAACTCCATCGACGAAGGCTATCTCGATCTAGCGCCCTGCGGGTTCGAAAACGTCTCCGAAATCGAAAACCGCGTGCGCGCGCTGCAGCGGCGGCTCTGGGACGAATTGCAAATCCCCACGTCATTCGGGCTCGCGACGAATAAACTTGTGGCGCAAATCGCGTCGAAACTCAGAAAGCCGCGGGGTTTCGTCACTGTGCTCGCTGGGACGGAAGCGCAATTTCTCGCTCCGCTCTCGATCGGCAAACTGCCGGGTATCGGCGGGAAAACCGAGGCGGAGCTGACGGAGCGCCACGGATTGAAGCTGGTGCGCGAGATCACCGCGAAGAGCGACGACGAGCTGCAAGTGATCTTTGGAAATGGTTGGCGCGGGATGCTTGCGGCAGCGCGCGGTGAGGACGATCGTCCGGTTGATACCGAGCACGACGACGCGAAGAGTTACTCCCAGCAGGAAACGTTTGGCGAAAACATCGGAGACTTTGGCGCGATCGAACGGATCGCGAAACGCATGATCGACGAACTCATGGCGAAAGTGCGCGAGGACGGGAAGCGCGTGCGAACGATGACGGTGAAGGTGCGCTACGGTGATTTCACCCAAGAGTCCCACGGGAGAAGTTTGGAAAACGCGACCGACCTCGAGGCGCCTTTTTATCCGCTGGTCGAGCCATTGCTGCGCTCCGGATGGAAAAAGCGTCAGCCGCTCCGATTGGTGAGCGTGCGATTTTCCAGCGTGGAGGAGGGGCCGGGACAACTGGAGATGTTTGCGGAGAACGAAGAAAAACGGCGGAGGCTAGCCGGCGTGCTGGACAAACTGAATCATCGCGGTCGCGCTACGATCGTCCAACACGGGCACCAGCTTGAAAAAAACCAGCCCGGCCGCTAGTTGGCATCGTCCCCTTTAAAAAATGCCGATCTACGAATACTACTGCCCGGAACATAATCGGATCTACCAGTTCTTCGCGAAGACTCTGGCGCAGGGAAAAATCGTGCCGAAGTGTCCCGACAATCCGAAGCATCAGCTGAAGAAGATGGTGTCGGCTTTCGCGGTGACGAGCGGAGGAAAGAAGGGCGATGACGCGGCACCCATCGAGCCGACCGGGCCGGGCGCGGGAGCTGCCGCCGATGATCCGCGGATGGAGGCGGCGATGGGTGCAATGGAGAAGGAATTTGCGAACATCGACGAAAACGACCCCCGTGCCATGGGACGCATGATGCGACGCATGGCGGAAATCAGCGGAGAGAAGATCGACGGTGAAA
>JBDSSU010000621.1:0-8132 GCA_039928635.1 Opitutaceae bacterium
GCAGTCCCGCTTACCCTGACCTCACGCACGTTGGATCGCGCAGTTCGATAGCCGGTGGATTGCTCGAGAATAATCCCGAGCAGCTCCAGCGCTGGCTCCATGATCCTGGCGCGGTGAAGCCCGGTAATAAAATGTGGGTCGATGGTTATGTGAAAAATAACATCAAGCTCACGCCGGAGGACGAAGTTGCCCTCGTCGCCTATCTCCTAAGCCTCAAATAATCTGCTGCCCACCCACCGCCCGGTTGCGGCGGCTCAATTTCCAAAAAACACTCACGACATGGACGCAACGGCCAAATCCGATTTCCTCACGAAGGACGGACACTCGACATCCAAACCCAAGGTACTGTGGAACCCCACGGCCAAGACCGGCCTGGTCATGTGGCTGACCACGGTGGACCACAAGAAGATCGGTTTCCTCTACGGTTTCTTTGCCCTGATTTTCTTCCTGGTCGGTGGCGTCGAAGCGCTGCTGATCCGCGCCCAACTGGCGGTCCCCAACGCCAACGTGCTCACCGCGCATCAATACAACACGATGTTCACGATGCACGGTACGACGATGATCTTCCTCGCCGTCATGCCGCTCTCGTCGGCTTTTTTTAATTTCATCATGCCGCTCCAGATTGGAGCGCGCGACGTGGCGTTCCCCCGGTTAAACGCCTTCTCGCTTTGGACGTTCGTCGCTGGCGCGATCATTTTGAATGTTGGCTGGTTCATGAAAGACGGCGCCCCGGATGCCGGCTGGTTCGGTTACGCTCCGCTCACCTCGAAACTCTACAACCCTGACCACTCCGTCGATTTCTGGGTAATGGGCCTACAGCTGCTGGGTGTCGCCTCGATCGCCGCCTCGCTGAACTTCATTGTTACCATCATCAACATGCGCGCTCCCGGCATGACCATGATGCGCCTTCCGGTGTTCGTCTGGATGACGCTCTTCACTTCCTTCCTGATCATTCTCTCCTTCCCCGCCATCACGATCGCTCTCGTGGAAGTGATGATGGATCGGAATTTCGGGACGAACTTCTTCGAGGTTTCCGGCGGTGGCATGCCGATTCTGTGGCAGCATCTCTTCTGGGTTTTCGGTCACCCGGAGGTCTACATTCTGATTCTTCCCGCGATGGGAATTATTTCCGAGATCCTCCCCTGCTTCTCGCGCAAGCCGCTCTTCGGTTATCCGATCGTGGTGTTCTCCGGCGCGTCGATCGGTTTCCTCGGTTTCGCCGTCTGGAGCCATCACATGTTCACGACGGGCATGGGCACGGTGGCGACGGCCGCCTTCGCGCTCGCGACCATGGCCATCGCGGTTCCAACCGGCGTGAAGATCTTCAACTGGATCGGCACGCTCTGGAACGGTCACTTGAAAATGCGCACCCCGATGATGTTCGCCCTGGGTTTCATCTGGATGTTCATGATCGGCGGTCTTTCCGGGGTGATGCACTCCGCCGCTCCCGCTGACGCTCAGCAACAGGACAGTTATTTCGTAATCGCCCACTTCCATTACGTGCTAATCGGCGGTTCGATTTTCGCGCTGCTCGCGGGCATTCATTACTGGTTCCCGCTGATGTTTGGCCGGAAGATCGGGGAATTCTGGGGCAAGCTTTCGTTCTGGGTCGTGTTCATCGGCTTCAACGTGACCTTCTTCCCAATGCACTTCCTGGGATTGAACGGCATGCCGCGCCGCACTTTCACCTATGATCCCAACATGGGCTGGAACACCGCCAACCTCATCGCGTCGGTCGGCGCCGCCATTCTCGGCGTCGGCATCGTGATCTATTTCGCGGTCATGGTTTATACCTTCTTCAAGGGCGAAAAGGTCGGCAAAGACATCTGGGATGCGCGTACGCTCGAGTGGAGCCTCCCCAATCCTCCGCCGGAATATAACTTCGCCGTTATTCCGACGGTGCATGCCCGTGATGCCTTCTGGTACGAGAAACATCATCAGGAAGAAATCGCCCAGGAAAAAGCCGAGCACGCGAAAGCGGAAGACGCGCATGGTGGCATTCACATGCCGAACCAGTCGATCTGGCCGTTCGTCACCAGCCTCGGCGTGCTCATCGGCGCCTGGGCCGTGAGCGGGATCGCGGCGGACCCGTCGCCTGGGATTCACCTGAAGCTCGGCGTCGCCCTGGTGGGTGGGGTTGTGATGATTTTGGGCGCTTACTTCTGGGCGCTCGAAGGCAACGAAGGCTATCACATCCACCTCGATGAAAACGGTAAGGTCATCGAAGACGCTCACCCCACCAAGCATTAACCTGTGTCGATCGTTTTAGCTTCCTCCCTTCGCCCATCATGAGCAGTCACGCGGCCCCCGCCACGATCGATCACCACCACGATCACACGACCACGACCGGCATTCCGAACAAGAAACTGCTCATGTGGGCATTTCTCGCCTCGGACTGCATGTTCTTTGGTTCGCTGATTGCCACGCACCTGATTTACCGGCTCCACCCGCCTCCCGATAATCCCGTCGCCAAGCAGGTTTTCAGCATCGAACTGACTTCGTTTTCCACGTTCATCCTTTTGATGTCATCGCTGATGATGGCGCTCGCCGTCACCGCGATTCAAAAAGGAAATCTGAAAAGCATGCGCTGGTCGCTGCTCACCACGATTTTCTTCGGCTGCATTTTCCTTGGCTGCCAAGTCTACGAATTCAACGAGTTCGTGCACATCAAGAAGATGACGCTCAGTAACAGCATCCTGGGCTCAACGTTCTATACCCTCACGGGCACGCACGGCACCCATGTGGCCATCGGCGTGTTCTGGCTGCTGCTCATGTATGTGCGGTCGTTTCAACCCGTCGGTGGACGTTCCAGTGTTGGTTATTTCGTACGGACCTTCATCCACGTGGGCGTTTTCATCGCCGTGATCGGACTCGCCATGTACGCCGTGCTTGGGCTCGTCCACGCGATGCAAACCGGAGTCGCAATCAGCGCTTGGGCGACCGGGCATTTCCTCGCTCTCGCGGGAATGGTCGGCGGCCTCGTGGTTCTTCAACGCCTGGCGCGGCCGCGTGGTCCCGTCGAGTTCAACGAGACCAACGCCATCGACGTCGAATCCATGGGGCTCTACTGGCACTTCGTCGATATCGTGTGGATCGTGATCTTCACCGCCGTCTACCTGCTCGAATACCTCTGAGCCCGAATCCTTCACCACAGATGTCACAGAAGCGCACAGATAAATTCCGGATCGCCGGATCGGCCCGGTTTGAGCCATCTGTGTGATCTGTCGTTAAACCTCCGCCTTTCTAATTTTCCATGAGTTCCGCCACCACCACCGCCCACTCCGCCGACCACGGGCCGGAAGAAAGCAAATTCGCGATCTACGTGCAGATCGCCATGCTCCTCGCCGTCATCACCGGCGTGGAGATTATTGGCGTGTACCTGCCCTTCCCGAAATGGTTCATCGTCACGTCGCTCGTGGTCCTCTCGCTGGTGAAATTCCTCTTCGTCATTTTCTATTTCATGCATCTGCGCTGGGACAAACCCTTCTGCACGATTCTGTTTTTCATCGGGCTGGTACTGGCGGGCGGCACTGTCGCGGCGCTTCTGATGATTTTCGGAAGCGGGGACAGCAAGCCGCTAACGGCCGCCCACCTCCATATCCCCACTGCCGTGCAAACCGCCGGTCTTGGCTGACGCTGGACCAAAGAGCGCTGGAGTTTCGGCGGCCCACTGGCCGCCTTTTTTATTTTCAACCGTCATGATCGACTGGCGCCACTGGCATAACGAGCCCTACCTCGTGGGCGGTCTCGTGTTTCTCGGCTGGCTCTGGGCCATCGCCGCCGGACCGTTTCGCGCCCGTCTCGCCGCGCGCGCCGGAATCCCGCGAAATTCGGCCTCGGGTGCCGAACCCTTCCCGCGGGCGAAAGCGTGGCAGTTCTATTCCGCACTCGTGATCTTCTACCTAGCGGTCGGATCTCCGCTCGACCAGATCGGCGAACGCTTTCTGTTCAGCGCGCACATGCTGCAACACCAGCTGCTGATTTATCCGGCAGCGATCCTCTTCCTCCGCGGCCTGCCCCACTGGATGATTGATGCCGTGCTGGACCGACCGGGCCTTAGTCTTTTGATGCGCCTCGCGACGTCGCTGCTGGGCTGCGGGATCATCTACACGCTCGTGATCAGCGGATGGCACATGCCGTTTCTTTATGATTTGGCGCTCCAGAACAAAGTCGTGCATGTGGTGGAGCACGTGACGTTTTTCATGGCGGCCCTGTTGTATTGGTGGCCGCTGCTCAGCCCGTCGCGCCTGTTTCCACCGGTAAGCTACGGCGCACAGATGCTCTATCTCTTCGCGGTGTTGATCGCGATGACGCCCGTGTTTGCCTACATCACCTTCTCCGGCGACATCCTCTATCCCACTTACGAATACGCCCCCCGCATCGTCGCCGATTTCTCCGCCGCCGACGATCAGCTGCTGGCCGGCGTCAGCATGAAATTGATCGGAATGTCGGTCGCGTTGACCGCCCTGGGAGTGAGTTTCTACCGCTGGTCGCAAGCGAGCGACCGTCGCCCAGCACGCGCTTGAGCGTGTTCTCGTCCCGCGTTTCTCCACAGCGGCCGCACAACGAGGTTGCGCGCTCCGCCCGCCAGGCTTGTTCTGGGCCCGTCCCGCCCCATGCCCATCCCCGCGAGCATCCTCGAGCGCGTCGAGACCTTCGGCCGAAATTTCGAGTCCTACCTGCACCCCGATTACAAGGAGCAGCGGCTCCGCGAGGAATTCCTCAATCCTTTCTTCCAGGCGCTGGGCTGGGATACGGCCAACGCCAGCGGTTACGCCGAGGCCTACAAGGATGTCGTCCTCGAGGATTCCCTGAAGATCAGCGGGGTCTCCGCCACCGCGCCCGACTACTCCTTCCGCATCGGGGGCACGCGAAAATTTTTCGTCGAAGCCAAGAAACCGTCCGTCCGCATCAAGGACGACCCCGCCCCCGCCGCCCAGCTCCGCCGCTACTCCTACTCGGCGAAACTCTCCCTCGGCATCGTCACGGATTTCCACGAGTTCGCCATCTACGCCACCCGCCAGCGCCCCCGCGAAAACGACAAGGCCTCCGCCAGCCGCGTCTTCTACTGCACGTTCGACCAGTACGCGGAGAAGTGGGACGAGATCGCCGCCATCTTCTCGCGCGAGTCCGTGTTGAAGGGCTCGTTCGACAAGTATGCCGCCACGAACAAGGGCAAGCGCGGCACCTCCGAATTCGACGCCGATTTCCTCGCCGACATGGAGGCGTGGCGCAAGAGCCTCGCCGAAAACCTCGCGCTGCGAAACCGCGCCCTCACCCAGCGCGATCTCAACTTCGCCGTCCAGCGCATCCTCGACCGCGTTATCTTTCTCCGCAGCGCCGAGGACCGCGGCATCGAGCCCTATGGCCAACTCCTCGGCCTCACCGCCGGCGGGAAAATTTATCCGCGCCTCTGCGAGGTCTTCGAGCGCGCCGATTTCCGCTACAACTCCGGTCTCTTTCACTTCACCTCCGAGAAAGGCCGCGAGGAATCGCCCGATAAACTCACGCTCAGCCTCTCCCTCGACGACGCCGTGTTGCGCGAAATCGTCGGCGCGCTCTACTGGCCGAAGAGTCCTTACGCGTTCGCTGTCATTCCGGCCGACATCCTCGGCCACATCTACGAGCAGTTTCTCGGCAAGGTCATCCATCTCACGCCCGAACACCGCGCGCGCGTCGAGGAAAAGCCCGAGGTCCGCAAAGCCGGCGGCGTTTACTACACGCCGACGTACATCGTGAACTACATCGTCGCGCAGACGGTCGGCCCGCTGGTCGCCGGCAAGACGCCGAAGCAGGTCGAGCGCCTGACCGTGCTCGATCCCGCCTGCGGCTCCGGCTCCTTCCTCCTCGGCGCGTACGAATTCCTGCTCGCGTGGCACCTCGACTACTACGTGACGCACGACCCCGCCGCCTGGGCGAAAAAGAAGCAGCCGCCGATCTACGAGACTTCGCCCAACGCCCACGGCGTCGGCCGCGGCTCCGGCAACTGGCTGCTCACGACCGCCGAGCGAAAACGCATCCTCGTGAACAATCTCTACGGCGTGGACATCGACGCGCAGGCGGTGGAGGTGACGAAGCTCTCGCTCCTCTTGAAAGTGCTCGAAGGCGAGGCGCGCGAATTACAGGGCAAGCAGCTCGACTTCCACCGCGTGCTGCCCGACCTCGGCAATAACATCAAATGCGGCAACAGCCTCATCGGTTCCGATTTCTACGCGCAGGCGGACTTGCCCGAGTTCGACGACGAAGCGCGGATCAAAATCAACGCCTTCGACTGGAAGCACGAGTTCAAGCCCATCATGGACGCCGGCGGCTTCGACGCCGTGATCGGAAATCCGCCATATGTTCTGCTCCAGATTCTTGAGCAGCCTGAGGTTTTCGCCTACACCTCCGCACGCTACCGGGTAGCGCGCTACAAGATCGACACCTACCATCTATTCATCGAGCGCGGACTCACGCTCACGAAAGAGGGCGGACGCTTCGGGTTAATTGTCCCCAACACCTTCCTGCGCAACAAACACGCCCGAGAGCTTCGACAGCTCATTCTCGACGCGTCCGAACCCGACGTGCTTCGCCTGTTTTTCTACAACGTCTTCCACGGGGCATCGGTCGACACCGCCGTATTCCTTGCCACGCGCACGGCGCGACCAAGCGCTGCCAAAGAAGTGGTGATCATCAAAAGTACCAGGGAAGAGTCCGTTGGATCCGAGTTCCGGCAGGGCGTGAAAGTCTGGCAATCGCATCCCACGCGGGATTTCGAGATCGCTGGCGCTCCGAGCGATGACCGACTGCTTGCAAGAATCGAAAACGCTTGCGATCGCCTCGGAACATTCGCC
This sequence comes from Opitutaceae bacterium, assembly GCA_039928635.1. GTDB lineage: Bacteria > Verrucomicrobiota > Verrucomicrobiia > Opitutales > Opitutaceae > DATAKE01. The sequence continues at coordinate 6,834 of JBDSSU010000621.1, forward strand.
ACAGCCTATTTCGGAATTCAAACTCACGATCGACGACGTTTCGTAGCGGACGAGCGCCGGATAGGATACGTTCCCGTCATCGATGGCGTTCACATTGGACGCTATTCGTTGAAGCGCGGGACGGAGTTCGCCGACGTCTCCGCGCCCGCAGTAAAGAGCGGCGGTAAAAAAACCGTGTACGCAAAGCGTCGCATCGGAGTAAGGCAGATCGGTGCGACGCCCGTCGCGACGATGATTCCTTCCGGGCTCTACACGTTAAACACAATCTACAACGTCTTCTTCGTGCGCGAGAGTCCGCTTAAGCTCGAAGCTATTTTGGGACTTCTATCTTCGGCTTTGATTCGGTGGTACTGGACTTGCCGCTTTTTTGACCAGAAGAAGACATTCCCGAAAGTAAAGAAGGCGGCCATACTCGGGATTCCGATTCCTCAGAAATTTGAGACGAAGATTCACGACGCACTCGTCGCCCACGTCGAACGCATGCTCAAACTTCACACTGATCTCGCTGCCGCGAAATCGCCTGATCAGCAGACGCGCTTGCAACGCGACATCGCTGCGACCGACCGCGCCATCGACCAGCTCGTTTACCAGCTGTACGGCCTCACGCCCGATGAGATCGCCCTCGTCGAAAAAGCCACTGCGCCCACCGCCTCGTCGGCGGCGGAGGCGGACGAACCTTCTCCGCTCCCGGAACCTGCGCCCGAAGCCTACGCGCAGGCGGAGACCGACGCCGCGCATCACTATTTCACCGCCAAGGAAGATCCACCCGCCTCGACCCCCTAAATTCCCATGGCCACGCCCGTTCGTCCCAAACGCCGCGCCTGGCTGCCGCAGCTCGAAGCGCGCACTCCCCTCGTCGCGATCGCCGCGGCCCGCCAGGTTTTGGAGGAGGCTTCGCTTTGGCTCGGTGAACCGCTGCCGTCGCGCTACGCGGCCGCCCTCGCATTTCGCGCGAAGATCACGTTCGCCCACTCCGCGTCGTTTCGCCGCGGCTTCTCGCGCCGCGCCGACGCCGGCCGCGAACGCCTCTACGTTTTCCTGCGCCACTGGCTCGCCGCCCGCCTCCACGCCGACCGCCGGCAGCTGTTTCAAAAACTCCCTGCTGGTTACTGCACCGGCGAACCGCTGACCGCCCGAGCGGCGGCACCCGCCGAACCCGGCACGCTCTCGAACGAAGCGCGGCTGCTGCTCGCGGTTTAGGGGGGGTGCATTCCGATCCGGTTTCGAGCCGCCCTCTTCAGCGGTCCGGGGAGCGCGCGCGTCCCCGCGTGCCGGCTCGGGCGTCCCGCCCAAGCCATC
>JBDSSU010000622.1:0-4032 GCA_039928635.1 Opitutaceae bacterium
GGGCGGCCGCGGGGGCGGGGGCGGCGGGGGTAGCCGCCGCCGGGCGCGGAGCGCCGCGTGGCGCTTCAGGCTGCGTTGCCGCGGGAACGGGAACGGGAACGGTCGGCGCCGGCGCCGGTGCCGTGGCATCCGCCGCGATCGCGCGGCCGACGCTCGTCAGGGCAAGGAGAAGGGTCAGACGCAGGTTCATGGTAGTTTACGCTCCAGCGGAGTAAGACGAAGGCCACTGACGACCAGACCGAGGGTAAGTTTCGACCCGTTGTCATCGCGAGAGGTCATCTCGAGGGAGTCCACCCGTAGCGCGAGGGGGGAGTGTTCCAATTCGTAGATGAAACGGGTGAGCGTCGGCAGAGTGCCGATCGCATCGATGCGGCATTCGTAGAGGGAGTATTTGTCCGTTCCGCCGCGTTTCCATTGCGACCGCAAACCCGTCATCTCGATATTGTTCGCGAGCAGCCAGCGGTTGATGGCCGAGGATACTTCCTGTTCGGCCTGAGCGGGATCGGCGGGCAGGGCATTCGTCTTCATCTCGGTCCACAGGCGCTCGGTCTGGGCGGCGCGTTGAATGGTGGAACGACCGTCGGTGACGGACTTCTGGAGTTGGACAATCTCTGCGGAGTGAGCTTTCCACATCTTCGTCAGCGGGGTGAACACCACGCTATCGAGAATGAAGAGGCCGACCACGACACCCGCACCGATCACGAGCCATTTCTGGCGGTCTGGAATATTGAGTTTCATGTGCCGGAGTTGGCGTTCCAACGAAAAGTGAGGGTGAACTGGATTGGTGCTTTGCCGCGGATCTGGTCGATTTTAACGGCTTCGGCTTCCTTCAATTTGCGCAACGCGTCCTGAACTCGCAGCACCGCCGCGGTGTCCCGGGCGGTTCCGCTGATGGTGATAACCGGCTTGGCGGTGCTGTGCACCTCGAAGCTTTTCGCGGTCACCATGCCAGTTTCCGGAAAGCATTCGGTCACGCGTTTGATGATGCTGAGGCTGCGGGACGACGTGTCGTACCAGGGCCGGAATTCGCGGATGCGCGCCTGCACGGCGTCGAGTTGCGTGACCTGCGTCTGCATCCCGCTCCACTGGGACTGCAGCGACCAGCGGCGATACTCGTGCCAGCCAAAAGCGATCAAGGCGACCAGGACGGCGGCGGCGGCGGCGAAACCCGCGGTGGCGAGGCGCTTCGAGTTATAACGCGCCATCATCACGGCCCAGCGGCTCGGGCGCGGCGGGAGGAATTCCAGATCAGGACCTGTTCCCTGCAGCCAGTTGCCGGCGAGGTCCTCCGCGATTTCAGCCGCGAGATTTTTTTCCGGCAGGTCGCCGCGGGTGATTTTCAGGCCGGCGAGCCGCGCCCAGTCGCCGAGGCTTTCGGCCAGCTGCCGCACCATCGTCGCGTCGCCCGTCAGGAAAAGCTCGGTGATCTCGGACCGCAGTTCGGGCGGAATTTGCTCGAACGTGATGCGCAACTCGCGGGCGACCGAGGCGCCGTTCACGATGTTCTCCCCGGCTTCAGATTCGATGCTCGCCTCGAAATTACGGAACGCCGCGACCCCGCCACCCGCGGAAATCAGCAGCGCGACGCCGGCTGGATCCACGGCGACGGTGATGCGTCCGCCGCCGCCCGCCGGCGCGATCGCCTGAGGCAAGGCGGCGAGGCCGACCGAATAACTGACCGGCTTCAGCCCGGCGGCTCTCAGCACGGCGCCGATCTGCTCGATCTGTTCCTGGCGTACGGCCAGCTGGGTGACAAATTCGCCCGCGGTGGAGTGCTGGACCGAGCGGGCGATCTGGAGATTTGCCGGATCGACGGGAAAACCCTTCTCGGCCTCGATCTGCAGAAAACTGGTGAGATCCTCCGGCGACAAGTCCGGGACCTTCGTGTGCTGGCTCATCACCCAGCGCGAAGGAAGCCCCACGACACAATGCCGCTCGCGGATGCCCGCTGCATCCAGGTGATTTTTGATTTCGCGCCCGGTGAGTTCGGTTTCCGGATGGAGCAGATCGAGGGTCAGGGCGGCGCTGGTGGCTTTCACGACCTCCAGGCCGCTTTTGTTGCGCGTGACGTGAAACGCACACAGCTGACGATCGCTGAGCGTAAGCCCGAGGATGGACTGGGCGCGTTTTTTGGTTTTCCGTTTCATACTTAGGTGTCGTTCGTTCCACTGAGCGCGCGCCGGGTCGTGGCGCCGAGAGCCCATCCATAGCCGGTAAAATCCTGGCGGTAGGCGATGCGGGGTTTGCCGGAGCTCAGGTCAAAGATAATTTTTTCGCGGCAGTAGCCGCGGCCTTTCGCTCCCACGCCGGCGATATCCGCCGAAAATTGGTAGGACTGGCCCGTGATAAACCGGCCGGCGGTGCGGATGGCGGCTGGGGGCAAAACCTGCGCGAGCCAGGCGAATGACGTCAGCTGGTCCGGGTTGGAGGCCCGGAACGCGACGATCGTGGCGGCATTGTCCGGACCAATTCCAGGGATCGCGGAAAGAACGGCGAGGCTCGCCGTGTTCACGTTCACGAGGCCCCGGGCGGAGGTGACGGTCGCGCTGGCCGCCGTGGCGGTCAGTTCCGCATGCACGAGGAGCCATTCGTCCGCGGTCATCTGGGCCGTCACCATGAAATCAGCGACGCTGGTGAGAGGTTGGGTTTGCGCCGGATTCTGCGGATTGAAAGGGAAGCGGGCCATGATCTGCGTGACGCGCTGCTGGGTAATCCCGAGTTGCGTCATCCGGGTTTGGAGCGCCTGCCGGGCCTGTTGCGTGGTGAGCGTGGTGACGTTGATCCGCTGCGTGCCGGTGGGAGTCGTCAACGGCTCGCTGGAATATACGGTGACGTACTCGAGCAAGCCCGCGAGCAGCTGGCCATTTTGATCATCGCGCGGCGCGGAGAGATCGGCGTCGTCCTCATTCGCGTCGAGCACGCCGTTGCGATTGGTGTCTTCGCCGAGGATGACGCTGAGCAACGCCCCTTGGACGAGGCGGAGTTCGTCGACCGTTTCGTAAAGGGCTCCCTTGTTGTGCCGCGGCTGATCAAGCTGCGAGTAATAATTCTCGGCGTTCGCTGCGCTCTGCGTGTTGGCGCTGCGCCACGCGACAATCGCGTCGGCAAACTCGGGCGTCATGTCGGGCAGCGGGAGTGCCTGGAGCATGGCGGAGGTCGCCGTGTTGAGGTTCAACTTGGAAGCTTCGTCGACGAGGCCGAAATACGGTTCATTCGGCGACTGCTGAGTGGGCAGGACGTCGTTCTGGCGACCCACGAACCAAAATCTCGCGTCATCACCCACGGGCACGGCCTCGGACCGGTAGTCCTCAAACTTCGGGACCAGGCCTCCGACGGCGTACTGAGTGAGGACGGAAGTAGCGTAGCGAACTCCGCCGGCGACTGCCTGGCGCGCGGCGACGTCGGCGGTGCGGTTGGCCGCGGCGCGGAGCTCCGAGTTCATCGAGTTGGCGAAATAGAGCGTGAGCGCCACCAGCCCGAGACAGATCCACATCACGATGATCAACACCGAACCCCGGGATGCCTGGCGCGTGGACAGCGCGTCGCCCGGAACGCGGCGGGGGACGGCCGGGGCTTCCGCTGAGACTCGACGTGTGCGTCTCATAGCTGGGCCGTCACGGCGGCGGCTTCCTGTTGCAGAGTGGCGGTCGTTTTCACCAACACCGGTACGACGAGTTCCACGGGCGACTGCTCGAGGCGCGATGCGCCGAGTTCGCGCGGTGCCATCGCGAGGCTGAACTTGATCGCGGTCGGGAGACTGCTGGTCGTCGTGGAATCCCAGGTGTCGAGCCAGCTCTCACCGTCGAAATAGGAAATGCCGGCCGTGCTCACGCCCGAGAGCAACGTCTGCGCTTCCGCGATTGGTTCCACTGCGGAAAGCAGGTTGCGGGTGACGAGTCGCACCAGATTTCTGGCCGAGCTGCCGTCCGTCGCCGGCGACAGGTAATACGAAACCATCTGAACCTCCGCGTAAGGCGTCCAGCCGTCGATCTTGCCGGAGTTGGTATAAATGTCGGGCGTTACGCGCTCACT
>JBDSSU010000623.1:0-18581 GCA_039928635.1 Opitutaceae bacterium
GCCGCGAACTGCACGACCGGAAGCCCTTCCGCCTGCTGGAGGAGGGCGTTCGTGCTGTCAGCTTGGCCGATGTCGGCTTTGCCCGTGGCGACGCTCGGCATCACAAACGCGCCGGGGCCACCCGGGACCAAAGTCACCTCGAGCCCCTCTTCACGAAAAAACCCGCGAGCTTGAGCCTGATAAAATCCGCCGTGCTCCGGCTCGGGCACCCAGTCGAGTTGCACGGTGATTTTGGAAAGCGGTTTTTCCGCGGCGACCGCGGTTGAAAACGCGACGAGTGAAATCGTGAGGAGGCAGGCTAATTTCATGAGAGAGAAGTTTCTTGCGGGGCCAATAAAATCAGAAGGTGATCGCGAAACCGGAGACGACAAGCGGACGTTCGCGAACTGGGGCTGAAGTCCCACTCATTTGTCGGAGCGTTCATACGAATCGTGCCATTGGTGGAGTGCCAGCCAGCTGAGGCCGAGCACGACGGCAGTAAAAATAAACCCGAGCACACACGTCGTTGCGGCCGTCGCGAAGAGGGCCGGATACTTGGCCTGTCCCGAGTAGATCAGAGTCTGGAAGCCGAGGCCTCCGCCATCGCCCGCGGAGCTCCCCGCGGTGTAATCGCCCACAAGCGCTCCGATCGGCGCGAGCGTTGCCGCGATACGGAGACCCGTGAAGAAATACGGCAGGGCAGCGGGCAGGCGGAGTTGGATGATCTGCTGGAGACGCGTGGCGCGCCACATCCGGAAAAGTTCGATCAGGTTCCGATCCGTCGAGACCAGGCCCTGCGTGGTGTTCACCACGAGCGGAAAAAAGCAGATGAGAAAGGTGATCACGACCACGCTCCTGATCCCCGGGCCGACCCAGAGAATCAGGATCGGCGCGATCACGATCACCGGGGTCATCTGCAGGATCATCAGATAGGGATAGAGACTGACGCGAACGAGCCCGGAAAGGGAAAGAACCAGCGAAAGCCCTACGCTTACTACAATGGCTGCGATAAACCCCAGCAACGCCCCCTCGGTGGTGTTGAGCGCGGCGCGTCCGAGTTGCGCCGCGTTTTGCTGAAACGCCCCGATGATCGCGCCGGGAGTCGGGAGGAGAAAACGCCTTTCCTCCGAAAGCCAGAAATGGATCCCATACCAGATCGCCACGAATAACGCGCCGGTGGCGGCAGGCAGGAGAATCGAAAGCACCCGGCGAGACTTCATGCGGCGTCGGCGGTTTCCACCGAGCGGAGCACGCGGGAAACTTCGGCCACCAGATCCTGGTAGGCGCGGGAGAGGCGCGTCTCCGGGGTGCGCGGATAGGGCAGCGGGATTCGCACCTCGGAGTGGATTCTCCCGGGATTCGCCGCCATGACCACGATGCGGTCAGAGAGAAACACGGCTTCCGCGACGGAGTGCGTCACGAAGAAGGCGGTCCATTGCTGTCGTTCACGGATGGCGAGCAGTTCTTCGTTGAGATGCTCGCGGGTCATTTCGTCGAGGGCACCGAACGGTTCGTCGAGCAGAAGAATCCTGGGAGCGAGGGTCAGCGCCCGCGCGATGGAGACGCGCATTTTTTGACCGCCCGACAATTGTCGCGGGTAGGCGTCCGTTTTCTCCGTGAGACCGACCAGTTCGATGGCTTCACGACGCGTTTCACCTCGGGCCGCGGCATCGGCGCCCCGCAACTTCTGCGGCAGCTCAACGTTTTTCCCAACGGTGAGCCAAGGCAGCAGAGTCGGTTCCTGAAACACAAACCCGAGGTCGGTACCGGCTTCCTCCGGGGAGCGATTTGCGACCAGGATCGAGCCGCCCGACGCCGGAGTCAGCCCCGCGATCAGTCGAAGCAGGGTGGACTTGCCGCAGCCGCTCGGGCCGATCAACGAAACGAAATCTCCCGGTTGCGCCGACAGGCTGACCCGGTCGAGGACCAAGGGTCCTGCGCCGAAACGCTTGGACACTTCGCGGAGTGCGACGAGGGGTGTTTCAGGCATGCGAGCGACACAAGCGCCCCGCCGAAACAGAGCAAGCCGGAGGTCAGGACGGTTCTTCGCCAGAGAGCCACTTCGTCAACGGTCGCGGCAGCGGCGCGCGCGCTTTCTTTCCCGGCGACGTGCAGACATGAACGGTGTGGACGCGCGCGGAGACTTTTTCGATCAAGCCGAGCTTCACGATCTCGAAGCGAATTCCGAATGAGTTTTCCGAAAGCAGGGAAGGCGTCACCGTGACCCGCAGTTTGTCCCCGCAAAAGAGCGGCCGCAGGTAATCCGCCTCACTTTTCATGATTGGGATGATCACCGCATTTTCGGCGAAGAAAGTTTTCAGCTCGATGCCGTGGGCGGTGAGAGACTCCTCGTAGGCCTCGTGGCAGATCGCGAGGAAGTTGGCAAAAAACACCACGCCCGCGGCGTCCGTATCGGCAAAATGGACGGTGCGGTAATAACAGAAAGGCATGGCCATCACGAAACACACCAAGCGGGCGAAAGGGAGCCGAAAGAAAGCGGCGCCCGTGAAAAATTTTGTGTATTTCGCCGGTTTCGCGGGCAGCGTTTCGCTGTGACGAAAAATGAGATTGCCGATGTGCTGAATGAAATAGGCACCCTGCTGGAGCTGAAGGGAGAGAATCCTTTCAAGGTTCGCGCGTATCAGGCCGGTGCCCGGGCCGTGGAAGCGCTGGAAGACGCGGAACTCGCGCGCCTCGTCGAGCAAGGGGAGCTCGCGGGGGTGAAAGGTTTTGGCGACGCGCTCGTCCAAAAAATCACGGAGCTGCATACGACGGGCCGGTTGGAGTTTTTCGAAAAATTAAAGGAATCCATTGGTCCCGGCATGGTGGAGATGCTGCAAATTCCGGGCTTGGGTCCGAAGAAGATCAAAGCGCTGAACGAGAAGCTGGGGATCGCGAGCATCGCCGCGCTGAGCGAAGCCTGCGCAGCGGGCCGGGTGGCCGAGCTCGATGGATTTGGAGCGAAGACGCAGGAGAAAATCGTCGCCGGGATTAAAAATCGCGAGGCTTACGGCCGGCGGCATTTGTGGTGGGACGCGTGGAAAGTTGCGGAGTCGATCGTGAAAGGCTTGCGCGCTTTGCCGCAGGTCCAGCGCGCCGAGTCCGCCGGGAGTTTACGGCGCGGATTGGAGACGGTCGGAGATTTGGATTTCATCGTCGCGGCGACTGAAGTGGGTCCGGTGGTGGATTGGTTCACCCGAATCCCCGGCGTAAAAGAGGTCACGGCGCGAGGCGACACGAAGGCGAGTGTGCGTTTCGAGAGTGGGCTGCAGGCGGATCTGCGGATCGTACCCGACGATCAGTTTGTTTTCGCGCTGCATCACTTCACGGGCTCGAAGGATCACAATGTGCAGATGCGGCAACGGGCGCTCGCGCGTGGCTTAAGTTTGAGCGAGTGGGGACTCGTCCCTGCCGAAGGCGAGGGAACGGTGAAAGCGAAAAGCGAAGACAGGACGCAGCGCACCGCCGCAACGACGGAGAGTGAACTCTTCGGTGCCCTCGGACTGAATTTCATTCCTCCGGAGTTGCGCGAAGGTCTGGGCGAAATCGAAGCGGCGGAGGCCGGGGAGCTGCCGCGGCTCGTCGAGTTCGCCGACTTGCGCGGCGCGTTTCATAATCACACCACGGCGTCGGATGGCCGCAGCACTCTCGTGGAAATGGTGGCGGCTGCGCAGGCGCTGGGCTGGGAATATCTTGGGATTGCGGATCACTCCAAATCGAGTGTGCAGGCGAAAGGCCTGACCGAAGAGCGGCTGCTGCAGCAGGTGGCGGAGATCCGCGCGCTCAATGCCTCGGGGCGTTTCACGACCCAGGTGTTTGCCGGCACCGAGTGCGATATCCTGCCGGATGGGAAACTGGATTTCGACGAAGCGCTGCTGGGCCAGCTGGATTATCTGGTGGCCTCGGTGCACAGCGTATTCACGCAGGATGAAGCCACGATGACGGCCCGGATTATTCGGGCGATCGAGCATACACACACCAGCATGCTCGGGCATTTGACGGGAAGGCTTTTGCTGCGACGCGAAGGTTATCGCGTCGATGTGGCGAAGATTGTCGACGCGGCCATCGCGAATCGCGTGGCGATCGAGCTGAATGCGAGCCCCTGGCGGCTTGATCTCGATTGGCGGCATTGGCGAAAAGCCGCAGAGCGCGGGCTGCTGTGTGCGGTGAATCCAGATGCCCACGACACGGAAGGGCTGGAGCACGTGCGCGCGGGGATCAACGCTGCGCGGAAGGGCTGGCTGACCCAATCGCACGTGTTGAACACGCGCAGCCTCGCCGAGGTGAAAAGCTACTTTGAGCTGAGGAAAACCTGGCGCGCCGGCGCCACCGCCAGCCCGCTGGGAAATTCGCTGCTGTAGCCGGGCAGCGGTGGGGCCCCGTCGCGACCGATCTTCAAAAACTCTTTTGGTACTCGATGCCGTTTGCGTCGGTGAACTTCAGAAAATCAGTTTCCACGGCGGTCAACTTGAGGCTGAGATTCCGATCCACGGTTTCGTTGAGCCGGTAAACTTTTTCATTGAGCAACACGCGGCTGCTGGCTCCCGAGGTGCGCACGCCCGTGATCCGCAACGCATCCAGGAAAGCGTGAACGCGTTCGTCAGGCCCTGCGGGTACGGTGGCAGCCTTGACCGCCGCCACTTTAGGTTCGGGCGCGGCTGCCTTCGTCGACGCGACTGACGCGGCTGCGAGCGGTTCTGGTTTGATTTCCGTGGGCACGGGCGTCGGCGCGACAGACGCATTGTCAGCGGGAACCGGCTCGATTCGGGTGGGCACCGTGAGCGGCGCGATGGCGAGCGTGGGAAATTCCGTTTTGGGGTTCGCCGTTTCGACGGTTGCCGCGGGCGCCGCTGCAAAGGTGGACGAGTTTGTCGCTGGCGTGCGTTTGCCATTGACGAAGAAAACCGCGCCGAGGGCGGAAAGGACAACGAGCACGGCACAACCAGCCACGATCAGAATGATCGTTTGCGGGGGCATGCCGGAACGCTTTGCCACCCGACCTCCGCCGCCGGGCATCGGAGGATTGATCCCGAAAGGGTTATTGGTCCGCTGGCGCTGGGCTTTTTTGAGAGCGTCGTTGATCAGGCTCATTCGCGAAAGGAGTGGGGGCGGATTATTCCGTGAGGTTGGCAACGTCGCGGATCGCGCGCCGCACATCCCAGTAGTTGATTTGATCGGACTCGCGAATGAACGCGGAGAGGAGTGCCTTGTCGCAAAGATTATTGATGATGCGGGGGATTCCCTTGCTCCCGCGATGAAGCGCCCGCAGCGACCACGAAGTGAAATTCGGACGGCCCTGACTGCCCGCGAGAGTCAGGCGGTGGTGGATGTAATGCTGCATGTCCGAAAACGTGAGAGGATGCAGCTCGTAGTGGACGAGGATCCGCTGCCGAAGCTGACGCAGTTCCTTGCGCGCGAGCACCTCTTTCAACTCGGGTTGCCCCATCAGGACGATCTGCAGGAGCTTTTGCTTGTCCGTTTCCAAATTAGAAAGGAGCCGGATCTGTTCGAGCACTTCGAAGGAAAGATTCTGGGCCTCATCGATGATGAGCACGATGTCGCGGCCCTGCGCGATCCGGTCGAGCAACACGCGGTTCACTTGAGCCACGAGATCGGCTTGATTCCGGGCGAGATTCGTTTCTCCCAGCTCGGTCAGAATGGCCTTCAGCATCTGCGTCTCCGTGATGCGCGGATTGAGAATCAAGGCGGTGTCGAAGCGCTCGGGATCCAGCTCGTTGAGGAAGCGGCGGCAAAGCGTGGTCTTGCCGCAACCGACCTCACCCACGAGAACGATGAAACCTTTTTTTTCCTGCACCCCGAACTTCAAATGTTGAAGTGCCTCCTGGTGCGTCGGGCTCAGGTAAAGGAACTTGGGGTCTGGTGTGATATTGAACGGCTTTTCGGCGAAGCCGTAGAAACTCTGATACATGCTATTCGCAACCGTGCCCCCCGACTCGCAAAACGCACGCCAAAATCATGCGCGTGTCTGTCGTCGCCGAGATTTGAAATCTCCTTTACTCACCGGTCTCTCACGCCGTTTATCTGCATCTAGCTTCGCAAATTGAACCGGGTCATCACCACTCTCTACATTGTCGTGTTTGTTGGCTTCGGCCTGACGGCGTGTTTTTTGTTCATCGATGCCCGGGCGGAGTACGACCGGCTGCGGCAAATGGAAGCCGGCAACCGTCAGCGGCTCGCGGAAGCACAGACCCGGTTGCAGGAACAGGAGAGGATTCTGGAACGCTTGCGCACGGATCCCGCTTATGTGGAGAAAGTGATTTTTCGGCGCTGGGGTTACGCCAAACCAGATCAGGTCATCTTCGATTTCCGAAACGAGGCCAGAGCACCTTGAGAATTTTTTTAGCATGTCCAATTCATTGATCGATTCCTTTTCCCGAGCGGGCCAAGCCCAAGTCTTTGCCTTTTTTGATCGGCTCACGCCCGACGAAGCACGCCCGTTGCTGGCCGAAGCGAAGGAGGTCGACCTTGATGAAGTCGCCCACCTCGTGCGAACGCTGCTCGCGAAGGACGCGGTGGCTGGAGTCAATCTATCCGGGCTCGCACCCGCGCCGTACGAGTTGCTGCCGGAGCATGGCGGCGATCCTGCGGCCTGGGCCAAAGCGAAAGCTGCCGGTGAGGAGGCTCTGCGTACGGGCCGCGTGGCCGCGTTCACGGTCGCCGGCGGGCAGGGCACACGCCTCGGCTACGACGGACCCAAGGGCACTTTCCCGGTTACACCTCTAAAACAAAAAACGCTTTTCCAGGTTTTCGCGGAAAAGATCCGCGCTGCCGGCACTCGCTATGGCCGTCCCATTCCGTGGTTCATCATGACGAGTCACGCGAACCACGCGGCCACCGAAAGTTTTTTCCAGGAGCACAAGTTCTTCGGGTTGGAGTCGAGCCGCGTTCATTTTTTCCGGCAGGGGCGCATGCCGGCGGTCGATTTTAACGGCAAAGTATTACTTGAGACAAAGGGATCGCTCGCGCTTTCGCCCGACGGCCACGGGGGCTCGTTGCGGGCGCTCGATCGCAGCGGCGCGCTGGATGTCATGAAACGCGACGGCATCGACATCATCAGCTACTTCCAAGTCGATAATCCGCTCGTGCGGTGCATCGACCCGGCTTTCATCGGCTGGCATGTGCTCCGCCGCTCCGAGATGTCGAGCAAGATGGTGACGAAGGCCTATGCCGAGGAGAAGGTCGGGCATTTCTGCGTTCAGAACGGAAAGACCGTGGTCGTGGAGTATTCGGATTTGCCGATGGCGATGCAGCGTGAGACCGATGCCAACGGTCAGCTCCGTTACATCGCGGGCAGCATCGCGATCCATCTTCTCGATCGGGAGTTCGTCCGCCGCATGGCGGCGGGCGGGGAAGGCGTTGCCCTGCCGTTCCATCGCGCGGACAAAAAGATTCCCACGGTGGATGCCCAAGGCACCGCCGTTAAACCCGAGAAGGCGAACGGGGTGAAGTTCGAGATGTTTGTCTTCGATGCGCTGCCGTTTGCGAAAAACCCCGTGGTGATCGAGACGCTCCGCGAAAACGATTTCTCGCCGGTGAAAAACGCCGAGGGCCTCGACTCACCGAAAACCTCCCGCGAGGATCAGATGCGTCAGTTTGCACGATGGCTCAAAGCGAATGGCGCCGCGATCGCGACGGACAAAACCGGCCTGCCGGACCTCACCCTGGAGGTGTCGCCGCTCTTCGGTTACGACGAAGACTCTTTCGCCGAAGCCTGGCGCAAGCGCTCGCCGAAGCCGGGAATCGCCGACGGCCTCTGCCTCGAATAAAGGTGCGGGCCGGAAATCGTGCCTCCGGAATTGATTCGAGCGGTCGGAGCTTGTGGCCCACACCTGAATTTTTCATCTAGGTAGACAATCTCCGTTTCTCCATGACCTCTCTCGATCGCATCAATACCGCTGCCCAAGCTGGTCAGCTCCTTCCCGGCACCGCCCAAAATCTCGCGGCGTTCCTTCAGGCGGACCTGCCTACTTGGGCGAAAGCGAGCATTGAGGAGCTCGTCACCCGTCAGGAGTGGAACGAACTGAACGACCGGTTTTATCGTTACCTTGAATTCGGGACGGGCGGAATGCGTGGTCGCACCATCGGCGTCGTCGGCGCCCCGTCGGAAGTCGGCACGTTGAGTGCCACCGGCTCGCCCGAACACGCGGCGATCGGCAGTAACATGTTGAACGACTTCACGCTCATCCGCGCTGTGGTGGGTTTATTCCGCTACACCAAAAAATATCTGAGCGGCGCGCGCGCGACGGAGAAGCCGCGGCTCGTGATCGCTCATGATGTCCGGCATTTTTCGCGGCACTTCTGCGAGCTGGCGGCCTCCACTTGGGTGCGCCTCGGCGGCGACGCCTTCATCTTCGATGGACCGCGTCCCACGCCGCAGTTGAGTTTCAGCGTCCGCTGGTTGAAAGCGCACACGGGCGTGGTGATCACGGCGAGCCACAATCCGCCGCACGATAATGGCTTCAAGGCCTACTTCGAAGATGGAGCGCAGGTCGTCGCCCCGCACGACAAGGGAATCGTAACGGAGGTAAATGCGGTGCCGCTGGCCGATCTCCGCGCTTTCCTCGACAAGCAACTCGCCGGAGTGACCACTTTGGGGCGCGACGCCGACGACGCTTATCTCGCCGTGGCGGCGCAAGCGGCGATCGACCCAAAGGTTTTCCGCAAGACCACGTTGAAAGTGGCGTTCACGAATATCCATGGCACAGGCGCAATTCATTCGGTGCCGCTGCTGATTCACGCGGGCTGCGTGGTCGAGACCGTGGGCGAGCAGCTTAATTTCGATGCCCGTTTCCCGACGGTGAAATCACCGAACCCCGAGAATGCAGAAGCCCTCTCGATGGCGGTCGCGTTGGCGGAAAAGGAAAGCTGCGATGTGGTGCTCGCGACGGATCCTGACTGCGACCGCATGGGTTGCGCCGTGAGAAACCGCGCCGGAAAGATGGAGCTGCTCACCGGTAATCAGATTGGGGCGTTGATGGCGGACTACCGGCTGACCAAGTACAAGGAGCTGGGTTGGATTCCGGCCGAAGGTTCGCCGCGCGCGGCGATCATCAAGACTTTCGTGACCACCCAGCTGCAGGATGCCATCGGCCGCGGCCATGGGGTAAAGGTCATCAATACGCTCACGGGCTTTAAGTGGATCGCGGCGAAGATGCGTGGTTACGAGGAGCAGTTGTGCGCCGCGATGGGGCCGGGCTTCGATTACGAAGCGGTTCCTTTCGGGGAGCGCGCCAAGCTGTTGATGCAGCACAGCACCTTTTATGCGTTCGGCTGCGAGGAGAGTTACGGCTATCTCCCGAACGACTACGTGCGCGACAAGGACGGAAACGCGGCGTGCCTGATGTTCGCCGAGCTTTGCGCGTGGGTGAAAAACCGCGGGCTGACGGTGCCGGAATATCTGGACGAAGTCTTCCTGCGTTACGGCTTCTACCTCGAGGGCGTGATCAATCTCTATTACGAAGGCGCCAGCGGAAACGCGAAGATCAAGCGCATCCTCGAAACCTATCGCGCCAATCCGCCGACGGCTTTTGGCGAGGTGCGGGTGACGAAATTCGAGGATTTTGGCCGTCAGGATATTCGCGACGCCGACGGGGAACTCATCCCGAAACAAGATCTGTACTTCGTGACGCTTTCCAACGGCTACTCGTTCGCCGCGCGCGGCAGCGGCACCGAACCGAAGATGAAGTTTTATCTTTTTGGCAACGCTCCCGTCAGCCACGCCGCCGAGTTACCGCAGGTAAAAGCGAAAGTGAAGTCGACGCTCGAAGGCCTGATCAAACTGATCGAGGCCGACGCGAAGCAACGCGCCGAGGGATAACGGAGGTTTCGTCGGAGCCTCCGCGGAAGAACCCCTGCCTCCTTCTCACGGAGCCGGGCGCGTCGGTGGCGCGTTTTTGAAAAAACTGAGCTTTCGTTTTTCGAGCCACTCGAGGCGCTCGGCGATGTGCGGCGCGTTGGGCAGGGGAGGGTAGACCCAGAAATTCGAAACCTCGTTGGCGCGCGCAAGATCGCGCGTCTCCAGGTAAGCGCTCACCCAGTTCCTCTTGGCCACTGCAATGGTGGCGGTTCTTTGATCGGGACCGACGTTGATCCAGATCGTGAACGCGAAAACGCAAACCGCACCCATCGTCACGCGGCGCCAAATGACAGAGGCCACCGCCTCCATCCACGGCGTCAGGAAAAGGATTACCCCGAGCGCACCGGTCATCGTGAGGCTGGTGTAGCGCCACATAAACGCCGCTTCGACATTGGCGGGGAGTCGTCCCACCGCCGTAAACGCCATGTAAGTCAGAGCCGTTCCGGTTAAAAGAGCGCTGGCGATCGTCCGGCGGGTCGCGCCGCGCGCCCAGACCTGCTGTAACGAGATTCCAAACACTCCGGCCACCAGCAGGCACCACGCACCACCCACGGTGATTGCCATCCAGGTCTTCTCGCGCAGGCCAACCAAAGTGGCGCCCATGTAGGCGACGAAGGTTCCGTAGTTCCACCATTCGGCCACGGGAAAATGCCAGCCGGGAATGGCGGGAGCCCAATGATAACCGATCAGAAACAGGGCCACGCCGCAGATGAAGACGGCGACGAGCCCGCTGGCACCGCCGCGATCCGGATTAGCGCGGGAAGTCGAGGCGAGCGCGAGGATCCCGGCGGCCACACTCGCGCAAAATCCAAACCCGGTGAAAGTGCAGAGCGTTCCGAAAACTCCAATGCTGACGATTCGAATGGCGAATCGTGGGGCGAACCAAGCGTGCACCAGAAGCAGCGCGAGGCAGAGCGGGAGAACGGAGTGCGCGAGATTGGGCGCGAGCAGCAGCGTTTCCCAATGAAGCGGACTGAGCACGATGAAGACCAGCGCTGCGTCCCACCAAGCCAGTCGTCCGCGAATGCGCACGGCGAGCGCCACCGCGGCGGTTGCGGCCCCAAACAAAATGACGAAACCGGTCCAAGTTTCAGCGCGAACGTCCCATCCGCTGGTGCGATAAATCAACCACTGCACCCACCCGCCCGCGCCTTGGCGGTGCGGGCCGTGTTGCTGCAAGAAAAGCGTCCACGGACCTTCTCCGCGGAAAAGGGGCAGGAGAAAATCCCACTGATCTCCGAACAGCACGTTCACCGCACCGACGCTCACCAGCCGGGCGAACCGTGCGAGGCACAGCGCAAATGTCACGATCACGACTGTCCATGCCGCGATACGGCCGTTTCCTCTGCGAAGATCGGCGTCGGGCCGGGAAGGAGCGGGGGCAGTGACCGGCATGCAGGGTTTTAGGTTATGCCGCCGCCGGATTGGGAATGTCAATGAACCGACCCACCCGCCGCTGCGCCGTTAAGCGCTTGGCAACCGTCGTCCGCGTAGGACGGGCTGGGCTTTTCGAACCTGCCAGCGACCCGCGGGTCGAAGCCGAACGTTCAATGCCACTTCGCGAAGCCCACCATCTCCCCCTTTCCACGTATCGTCTCCAGCTGCACGCCGGGTTCACGTTTTCCGAGGTGGAGAAGATCCTGCCGTACCTGCATCGGCTCGGCGTGACGGACTGCTACTTCTCGCCGATTCTTTTGGCGACGCCCGAGAGCACTCACGGTTACGACGTGAGCGATTACCGGAAGGTCGATCCGAAGCTCGGCGGTGAAGCGGGTCTGCGGAAGGTGGCGGCGGGATTGCGCGAGCGAAACATGGCCTTGCTGCTCGATTTCGTTCCGAACCACATGAGCGTCAGCGGACCGCTCAATCTCTGGTGGCAGGACGTGCTGGAAACGGGAAGCCGCTCACCGTATGCGCGGTTTTTCGACATCCACTGGAATCAGCACCATGCCCGCACCGTTTCGCGCATCTTGCTGCCGGTGTTGGAAGACGCCTATGGCATCATGCTCGAACAGGGAAAGCTAAAGCTGGAATACGAGAAAGGGCGGTTCCTCGTGCGGAATGGCTCCCTCGAATTTCCCCTGCGCCCGCTTTCTTATCCACCACTGCTTGAGGCGGTGGCCGCACTCGCCGCTGTCGAACCTCCGGAGCGGGAGGCGTTGAAAAGTTTCGCCGATGAATTTCGCGCTTTATCAGCGCATGATTCCATTTTGGCCCCGGAGGAAGCGATGGCGCGGTCGAAAGAGCTGCGCGGACTCCAGAAACGCGTGGCCGTTTTTGGAAACGAACATCCGCGGGTGATCGAAAACCTCCAGCTGCACCTCGCGACGCTGAATGGGCGGGAAGGCGATCCGGCCAGCTTCGCGGCGCTGGACGAATTGCTCGATGTGCAGCATTACCGGCTGGCGCATTGGCGGACGGGAGCGCACGAGACGAACTACCGGCGATTTTTCGCGATCGACACCCTCGTCGGGCTGCGGATGGAAATCCCGGAGGTCTTTCACGAAACCCATCTCCTGCTCGGTTTGTTGATCAAGGAAGGGCTCGTGCAGGGCTTGCGCATCGATCACATCGACGGGCTGTGGGACCCGCAGGAATATCTCGAACGGCTCCAGCAGCTCGCGCGGGAGTCGGAAGAAAAACCGTTTTTTGTCGTCGTCGAAAAAATTCTCGAACACGGGGAGCGTTTGCCCGCGACCTGGCCCGTGCACGGAACGACGGGCTATGAATTCCCCGCGCAGCTCGCCGGTTTGTTTACGGATGGAGCCAACGAATCCCGCTTCACGGACATTTATCGCGAATTCACGCACGACGAAACCGACTACGACAAACTCGTGTACGAGAAGAAGCGCTCGGTGCTCGAGGAGATGTTTGCGAACGCCGTCTCGAACCTCGGCGCCGAAATGACCGACATGCTACGCGGTGATCGGCGCTGGCGAGACCTGACCCGCCACGGCCTCACGGTGGCGATTCGCGAAATCATGGCGGCGCTGAACGTGTATCGCACGTACCGGCGCATGGACGGGAAGGCGACTCCGACCGATACCGAAACCATCTATCGCGCGTACGAACACGCGCGCCGGCGCAACGCGACGCTGGAGAAAACGCCCTTCGAACTCGTGCGCAATCTTCTGGTCGGCGATTACCCGTCCGCTTCCGCCACCGCGGAGACGCGAGATCGCTTCTCGCGCTGGGTCCTCAGCTTTCAGCAGTACACGGGCGCCGTCATGGCCAAGGCGGTCGAAGACACGACGTATTATGTCTACAACCGATTGGTCGCGCTGAATGAGGTCGGCGGCGACCCGGCGCATTTCGGCCTGGCCATTGAACAGTTTCATCGGGCCAATGCCGGGCGCCTGGCGACGTTTCCCCACTGTCTGCTGACCACGTCGACGCACGACACGAAACTGAGCGAGGACGTTCGGGCCCGGCTTTATCCGCTTTCGGAAATCGTCGACGACTGGGAACGCTGGCTGGCCGAGTGGCGGGAACTGAACGCGCCGCACAAGACCAGGATCGACGGGCGGCTCGCTCCCGATGAGAACGAGGAATATCGGCTCTACCAAATTCTGCTGGGTGCCTGGCCGCAGGGCGGGGGTGTCCCGGGTGAGGATTTCCGCAAACGGCTGCGGGAGCATTGGCGAAAGTCAGAATCCGAAGCGAAGAGGAACACCTCGTGGACTCATCCCAACGAGCGGTGGCTCGGTGCGGGAGAACGTTTCCTCAACGCCATTCTCACGCCTGCGACCGGGCAGGCGTTCCTCGACAATTTTGAACCACGAGCGGCGCGAATCGCACACCTGGGCATGGTGAATTCGCTGGCGCAGACCGTCCTGAAGATCGCGTCACCAGGAATCCCCGACATTTACCAGGGCAACGAGTCCTGGGATTTTAGCTTGGTGGATCCTGACAACCGCAGGCCGGTGGATTTTGTGCAGCTGCAAAACCTGGAGGCGGGGCTCGCGTCACGCCCGCCCCGCGAGCTGCTGCGCAATTGGCGGGATGGGGGAATCAAACTGTTCCTCGTGCAGAAGTTGCTCAATTTTCGGCGGGAGCATGGCGCACTCTTCGCCGAGGGCGATTACACCGCACTTAAAGTGACGGGACGCTTCAGCAAACACGTGGTCGCTTTCACGCGGGCGCACGCCTCGGGAGCGATTCTCGTCGTCGTGCCACGGCTGACGGCGCGCCTGGCTTGTCCACCGGTGGGGTTGATTTGGGACGATACCGCCGTGGAGTGTCCCGCCGAACATTCGTGGCAGGGCGTGCTAACGGGTCGCACCTTCGCAGCTGGGAGTTGTCTGGCGATGAGTGATCTCCTGCATGAACTTCCCGTGGCCGTGCTTTACCGCTGAGAAAGCGCCGATGGCGCTGAAGCAGAGAAACCGGGAGACCCAGCGATGAAACTCGAGTGCTATGGCTTTATTGGCGACATGCACACCTGCGCCTTGGTTGGCCTGAACGGCTCCATCGACTGGCTTTGCCTGCCGCGCTTCGACTCCAACGCCTGTTTTGCGTCGCTGCTCGGCGATGCCGGAAACGGCTGCTGGCAGATCGCGCCCGAGGAGAAAGTGCTGCGCTCCTCGCATGCTTACCGGAAAGATACGCTGATCCTCGAAACCGAGTTTGAGACGGAGAACGGCGTCGTCCGGGTCGTGGATTGCATGCCCCCAGCCGGCCCGAATCGGGATGTCATCCGCGTCGTCGAAGGCGTGCGAGGCACCGTGGCGATGAAAATGAATTTGGTGATCCGCATGGATTATGGACGCACCGTTCCCTGGGTGCGACATCGCGCCGGCGGGTTGACCGCGGTGGCGGGTCCCGATGCGCTCGTGTTTCGCACGCCCGTCCCCACTCACGGCGAAGGGCTTTCCACCGTGGCCAACTTCCCGGTCAGTGCAGGGGACAAGGTGCCGTTTATCCTCACTTGGTACGCTTCGCACCTCGCGGCGCCGGAGCCGATCGACGTCCCACGTGCGCTGGAACGCACCGACCTTTACTGGCGCGAATGGGCGAGTCGCTGCACCTATCACGGTGAATGGCGGGATGCGGTGGTGCGTTCCCTCATCACGCTCAAAGCGCTGACCTATATTCCGACGGGCGGGATCGTCGCGGCGGCGACCACCTCGCTGCCGGAGCACATCGGAGGGGTGCGCAACTGGGACTACCGCTATTGTTGGCTGCGCGATGCGACCTTCACGCTCTATTCGTTCATGGAGGCCGGCTACACCGAGGAAGCGGCGGCGTGGAGCGAATGGTTGTTGCGAGCAGTGGCGGGCGATCCGGCCCAACTTCAAATCATGTATGGGGCAGCTGGAGAACGGTCGCTGCCGGAATTCGAACTCAAGCATCTTGGCGGATACGAAGGATCGCGTCCGGTCCGCGTCGGCAATGGTGCCGCGGAGCAGTTTCAGCTCGATGTCTATGGCGAAGTGCTCGATGCGCTGCACCTCGCCCGCACCGTCGGGCTGAAGCCCGGCCCGGACTCCTGGAGCCTCCAGCGACATCTCACCGATTTCGTGGCGGCGAATTGGATGAATCCGGATGAAGGCATTTGGGAGATTCGCGGACCGAGGCGACATTTCACGCATTCTAAGATCATGGCTTGGGTGGCACTCGATCGCGCGGTCAAGGGCATCGAGGATTTTGGTCTCGATGGTGATCTCGCTCGCTGGCGCGAAACGCGTCAGGCGATTCACGACGATGTTTGCGCCAAGGGTTACCACCCGGGCCGGCGGGCGTTCACGCAGTATTACGGCTCGGACCTGCTCGATGCCAGTGTGCTCATGCTGCCGCTCGTGGGATTTCTGCCGGCGACGGATGAACGGGTGATCAACACGGTCGAGGCGATTCAACAGGACCTGCTCCGGGACGGCCTCGTCTACCGCTATAATCCCGACAAATCCTCCTTCGTCGACGGGCTGCCGCCGGGCGAGGGGGCGTTTTTGCCGTGTTCCTTCTGGCTCGTGGATTGTCTCTATTTGATGGGACGCGAGCAAGAGGCGCGCACCTTGTTCGAGCATCTCCTTGATCTGCGGAACGACCTGGGGCTGTTGTCAGAGGAATACGATCCGATCGCGAAACGCCTGCTCGGGAATTTTCCGCAGGCCTTCACGCACATCGGTTTGATCAACACCGCGCAGAATCTAGCAGTGGATATTCCGGGCCCCGCCGAGTTGCGCAGCAAAACGGCCAGTTGAGTTGCGCTGAAGATAACCCGATTCTTCCGGTCGCTATAAACGGGGGAATTCGGGAAGCGGAGGAATTCGCCGACCCTCGCCGTTTGCCGTCAACCCGTCGGCGCGGCGTTAAGCTCTGCGAGCGCCCGATCGAGCGAGCGGACGTCAATCGGCTTCGTCAGGTGCGCCATGAACCCTGCCTCGCGACTCATCGCGATATCTTTGTCCTGGCCATAACCGGTGAGTGCGATGCCGCGGATGTGATGCACGGCGCGGAGTTCGCGCATCACGTCGTAGCCCGAGCCGTCGGGTAATCCGATGTCCGAAAGGACCAGGGAGATGTCGATCCGCGACGCGATGGTCAGTGCTTCGGCCACTGAACCCGCGATGAAAACCTCGTATTTCCGGCGCACCAGGAGCCGCGACAGCGCGAGCCGCGTGGGTTCGTGGTCTTCCACGATCAGGAGACGCGGGCGACTTCCCGTCTCTGCAACCGGTAGCGGGCTGGTCTCGACCGGAGGACTTGTATCGCCAGGTCTGATTTGCAGAGGTGACAGTTCGAGATCGACGGCCTGCAGCAAAGGGAGCCCGATCACAAACGTCGCTCCCTGGTCACGCCCGCCACTGCTCGCCGTGATCTTTCCGCCGTGGAGTTCGACGATTGTCTTCGAAATCGCGAGGCCCAAGCCCAGGCCACCGAAACGGTGCGCACCATGGGTCGCTGCGTGGTCCCCTTGCGCAAACGTCTCGAAAATTCGGGGAAGCTCATTCGCAGTCAGGCCAATGCCGGTATCCTGGATCGTGACAACCGCCTGATCGCCGCGCGTTGCCGTCGTGACGGTGATCGTTCCGCGCATCGGGGTAAACTTCGCCGCGTTTTTCAGCACGTTCCAAAAGACCTGCTGTAGTCTCACTGAATCGCCTGAAACCAGGGGCGATGACGAAGCGAGATCCAGTTTCACCGTGATTTGCCGCTGCTGGAGCTCGTCATCCACCGTCGCCAGGGCGTCCCGCAAACTGCCGTGCAACTCATGCGGCCTTTGCTCGATGGAGAGCTTTCCCCGGGTGATGCGCGTGAGGTCCAGCAGATCGTCGAAGAGCCGCGCCTCGAGCGACACGTTCCGCGAGATGGTGGCAAAATCTCCCCGTGCTGCTGCGGGATAATCGCTGTTGGTGGCGCCTTCGCTCGCGAGGAGCAGCACCGGATTGAGCGGCGTGCGCAGCTCATGGGAAAGTGCGGCGAGGAATTCGTCCTTTGCGCGCGAAGCCGCGAGGGCCTCATCACGCGCCCGCCCCGCCGTTTCCTCGGCCTGTTTGCGATCGGTGATGTCCGCGCTCGCCACCGCAATCCCGCATAATTCTCCGTTGAGGTCCCGAATGGTGGAGAGATGGTCCTGTACCCACACTTCGGAACCGTCCGGGCGAACGTAGCGGTTCTCGATCACGCTGCTCGAGAGCTTTCCAATGAAGAGGGATTCGCGCCGGCTGGCGCTGGGCTCGACATCGTCGGGGTGGGTGATGTCACGCAGTCGCAGCTGCAGCAACTCCGCGCGGGAGCGCCGCGCAATCGAGCAGAAATGATCGTTCACCATCGTGAACCACCCTTGTAGGTCCAACTCGGCCAAGCCGACGGCGGTCTGTTCAAGGAGGCGGCGAATCCGCGCTTCGTTGCCTTTCAAAACCGTCCAAAGGTCCCGGACCTGGTACTGCCGCTGACGGGTTCGCAGCGCGACCATCACGGTGCGAATCAAAGTGGCGGGTCGGAACGGGCGCTCGATCAGGGTGATATTGTTTTCGCGTCCGAAAGCCTCGAGCTGCTGCTGCCGGCTCGATTCGGGTTCGCCCCGGCTCGTCACCACACCGACCGGAATATCCGACCAGGAAGGCTGCCCGGCGAGCGCGGTAAACAGAAGTGTCGCGGTGGCGGGATTGAGCGTCTCCTCCGCCAGGACGAGTGCGCCGCAGCCTTCGTTGATGCACCGAACCAGGTGCGGCATGTCACCGCAGATGTGCGCATCGATGCCGGCATTACGCAGAAAATTCGCGGTGAGCAGCGCGTCGTTGCCGGAGGGCGCGAGCACCAGCACCCGGTTTCCGAGGGACGTCGGGAGCGAAACCGAAGCGTTCGACCGTCCCTGGTCGGGGCCCTCCGGGCTGGCGTCGCAAGCTTCGGTGTGGGTCGTCACGCGGCCGTGGGCTTGGGGAGCAATTGGTCGTCGCCGCTCTGGAAGGTCGGAATGCCAGTGAGGACCCTGTGCATATTGGACAGAGGTGCTCCCACCTGGATGCCGTTCGAGCCGACGCGATATTCGCGGATCGTCCTCTCGTGATGGCCGTTGCGTTTCTTGATGTCGGAGATCGCCTGCTTGACCGCGCCGTGCGCCTCGAAGTAGCGGAGAGTAAACATCCCCGGGGGAAGCTCCGGGGCATTCGCAGAAACTGATGCACCTTGAGGTTCACAGTGTTCCGGGGAGCGCGCGCGTCTCGCGTGCTCTCGGCGTCTCGCCGAGAGCGGTTCGGATGGTTCGTGCGAGACGCCCGAACCG
>JBDSSU010000624.1:0-8214 GCA_039928635.1 Opitutaceae bacterium
CCCCCGACTACCTGCGGACGCACCGCCTGCGCCTGGCCCAGACGCTGCGACGCTTTTTTGTCAGCCTCGGAATGAATGATCGCGACTTCGTTTTCGCCCGCCTGACGCATCGCCGCGGTCACCTGGCGAAGTCGATTCACGACCTTCCGTTGAATCTCGGCGATCATGCCTTGGTCGCGGAAGGCGACTTTGCGAATGTAGGTCGAGCCCAGATTGAATCCCCACTGCGACGAGGTCGGCGTCACTTCCTCGCGCACCTTGCGCGAGAGCGCGTCGCGGTTTTCGAGCAACACATCGAGCTTCAGATTCGAGAGCTGTTTCACGACCGCGGTGGCGACGTTCGCCTTGAGCGAGCCGAGCGGATCCGAGTTTTGAAACAGGTAGGCTTTCGGATTGTTCACGAACATCTCGAACCAGATGCCGACGCCCATCGGCGCGCCTTCCTCCGAATTCACGAGCTGGTTTCGCAGGTAAGCCTGATGAATCAGCGTCCGCACCGTGTAAGCCTTGCCGAAAAACGGAAAGAGCAGCGCGCGCGGGCCGAAGTGCGCGATCGGGAAAAAGAGTCCGGGCTCTTCGACCTGGCCGACGACTTTGCCGAAAAACGTGTACACGACGACCGTGCGTTCGGGGAGCACGCGCCAGAGTTGAAAAATGCGGCCGAGCAAAATCAGGAAGAACGTGCCGACAAACGTGAGGAAGAAACCGGCGGCGACGGAGGAAACGAAGGTCATGGGAGGAGAAAGAGACTTAGCCGGAACAATTCATTTGAACCACGGATGGACACCGATGAACACGGATCTAAAACCGATCGGACAGCGAAGAACCCGCGAACGGTTTTGGGAAACGGTGACTGAGTTCGACGCTTTCCATCCGTGTCTATCCGTGTCCATCCGTGGTTCAAAATTCCGAGCAGGGTTTCGAGTTAGATTTTAAGGATCGTCTGCGCGGCTTTTTCGCGGAGCGGGAGCGAGGCGTTGCGGACATAGCTGTCGAGCGCGGCTTTCCCGCCTTGCGCGTGCATCGACTCAAGCGTTTTGCCCAGTTCGAGGATCGGCGCGGCTTCGGCCTGCGCGCGGTTCTCGGCGATCTGCACGGCTTGCTCGGCCATTTTTAATTTTTGGTCGGCATCGGCTTTCGCCTGGCTGATGGACGCGGCGACTTGGTTCTGCGTGGTGTTGATCGAAGCGAGCGCCTCGTCCACATCGCTGGGCGGATCAATGTTTGTGATCAGCGCGGCATCAAGATCCACCCCGTAGCGCGCGGCGGTTTTGCGGCACGAGTCTTCCATGAAACTGTTGATGAGGGAGAGATTTCGCCGGAGATCGTTGATCGAAACCCCTTCCACGGCACCTTCGTGATCCTGCCCATGGAAGGTCGCGATGCGATCGCGGAGCACCGAGATGAAATAGCCCACCACGTGCGCCGCCGGATGGGAGATGCCGAAGAGGTACGCGTAGAGATTTCGCTCGCACGGTTTCCAGCGGATCTGCCCCGTAATCTGCACCGTGAGATTGTCCTTCGTCACCGCTTCGATCGCGGACTGCGTGATGTCCGGGTCCCACGTGATGTCGATTGTCTGGATGGTCATGTCGACCTTCGCGAGCGACTGCCAGGGCCATTTGAAATAGGGGCCGCCCTGCGGGATCACGCGAACATTCGGGTAGTTGTAGCGGAGCTTTTCCTCGGCGGTGAGCAGCGCCCCGAGTTGAGGATCATCGGCGGTGGTCCCGGGGTTACGTTGGACGCGGCCGAAGGTGGTAAGCACTCCCCGTTCGGTCGGGCCAATCGAGTAAACACCAAACAACAGCGTGAGTAACGCGGCGAGCCCGACTCCGAGCATGAGGCCGACGAACAGAGTGGTAGCAGGCATTGGTTTGAGGGGTGCGACGATCGCGGAACGCGGTGCACCCGATGGACGTGGGATGCGACCGCGCGATTCCGCGGAGAATCGCCCCGGGCACAATCTCAAACAAATTGCTCCCATCCTCGAACTCTGGGGCGAGCGAGGAAAAGACGGAAAATGTTACAAAGGTGTAAACGGCCGAGCTGCGAGCGCCGCGGTTGAACCTTACGAGCACTCGCGCGTCTTCCCCTCCGTTGGTAGGTTTAGTTAGTCGGTATTGGTCAGCGAAGGGCCGTCTAGGGGTAGACGGCCCTTCATCGTTTTCGAGCAAGGCGCGGTTAATTCTTCCCGCTCTTGTTCGCTTTCTTCTCCTGACCCGGGGACAGGCGGCGCGAGATCTCGTAAACCGAACCATGGGTGAGCGAGACCACGTACAGATTCCCGTTCGGGCCTGTTTGAATATCGGTGCCGACGCCGAAACCCGTTCCGAACACGAGGCTCTCACTTTCCGTGACGTCGTACTTGGCGTTGTTATCGGCCACGCGATCTTCCAGCCGGGGATCGTCCACCCCGATCTTCCGGCGATTGCCGGTCAGCTGGAACCGGAAAAGCTGGCCGCTGAAAAGGGTGTCGCGCGCTGCACCCACGACCAGATCTCCGCGATATTGCGGACCGAGGGCGCGCCCTTCGATGAAACCCAGTCCCGCAGGAGCCACTTCATATTTCCAGCTGAACTCGGGATCACTGTAATGCGAAACGGGCGCGCGATCCGTCACGATCAACTGCCCGCGAATCTCTCCGCCCGGGAAGGACACCGTGTGCAAATTTACATAGGTACGCTCCTGGCGGATTCGCTCCACCAAGCTCGCGATGCTGGGCGTGAAATTCGGACGGGCGATCACTGATGCGTCCGTCAACGTGCCTTGCGCGATGAGGCTGCCCGCCGTGAAATTTTGCGGCACCGCCGACGAGAAAAGAAACGCGACGACCGGCCCGTTTTGCGTGTACCCGCCAAGGTGGATGTGCGCCGCGCTCACCTGCAGGATGTCGCCGGTGGCGCGAAGCTCGTAGGTCACGGTCCCGTTTGACTGCAACTCGAAGCGCACCGCCGCACTCGCGGTCGTTGTCACGGCAGGGTTTTCTTCGGCGCCGGTCAGCGTTGTCCCGAATTTGTCTCCGCCGTCGAAAACCATGAACATGCGCGCCAACGCCTCGGTCGGCGTGTTCGCGATATTGGTCGGAGCCCAGCGGATTTGCTGAAGTCCGACGAAGGGCGGCGTGTTCTCGATCTCCTTGTACTGGGCAATGCGGGACAGCGGGCCCATCGCCTGCACCCAGCCGAGATTCGCACCGGCCTCCACCTGGTTGATCTCAGTGAAACTGTCATCACCGTTCTGCGCGTCCCAGAGGCGGCCAGATTCCGGATCAAACGCCATGCCGAAGCCGTTCCGCACGCCGTAGGCGAAAACCTTCTGCAGATTGGTGCCGGCCTCGCCACCCCGTTTGGCACCGGCGGAATAAAACGGATTATCCGTGGGGATCGTGCCGTCAGCGTTCAGCCGCAGGATCACGCCAGTGAGATGGGCATTGTCGGGTTCCGGTCCGCCGAATTGATCGTCCGGCGTATTGCCGGCCGGTCCGGGACCGTCGGGCAGGTTTTGCATTTGTCCGCGACGTCCGCGGTCGCCGGTGAAGATGTAGAGTTTTTCGTCCGGCCCGAAACGCAGCACTCCCCCGTTGTGATTGCCGCGCGCGGGTTGACCGGCGTCCTGCTGCAACGAGCGCATGCGAATGATATTTTTGTCCAGCGTCAGCGCAGATCCATTCCACACGAAACGATCCACCCGGTTGCCGAGCAGGGGCACGTCGGTCAGTGAAGTGGAGTCGACCCCGCTCACGGTTTCCGACCAGTAGAGGTAAACGCCAGGGTTGGCAGGGAAGGCCGGGTGCAGCGCGATTCCGAGCAGACCGCGTTCGGATGCGGAGTTTACCGGCAGATCCAGAACGATGGCGGTCACCGCGCCGTTCACGACACGCTTCACCCTTCCGGTGGCTTTCTCCAGGACCAGCAGGTCGTTGTCACCGAGAAACGCCATACTGGTGGGGCTGCTTAGTCCCGTGACAAAAGTGCTGACCTCGAGATTGGTGTCCACCATCTCGGGCGCCGCGTGCGCAACGGAGAAGCCCGAGAGCAGCAAGCCGCAGGCGAACCGGGCAAGGACGGAAGAACGAGCTTGAGAGCCAGGACCGCCGAGGGCGGTCGGCGGGAGTCGGAATCGAGTATTCATAATGACGGATTTATTCAGGGGTTTTTTGCGGCGGCGAAGGCGTGCCGAGTTGGCCGGAGGGACTCGCTATCAACGGTCCGCAGCCACCAGCTGCTCTCGGTTGCCGTCGCTCGCTCACCGGGAGTTGGAACACGGCAAAACAGGTGAGCATCCCACGAGAGGTGCCACGGCATAACCGTAACAGACCTGTTACCTTCTCCGAAAAACTACGGCCGGGAGCGGGCTCCGGCTTTCCGTCGCGAACGCAAACGGAAGGGAAGCTTCGAACACGACACGCGATTGCTGGATTGCGCTAAATCCCAGCGTCGGCTGGATCAGCGGAACATCACTGACGGCGCACCCTCTCATTCAATCCTTCTTTCCTTCATGAATGTTGTTGAGCGCCGGTTAATCTCGCGACGGTGGATGCGGCTCAGCCGCATTTTTTCGCTGCTCATCGCGACGATTTTGAGCTTCGCCGCGCCGTTGGTCACAGCGGCGGATGAAGCAACCGCGGACGACGACGCGGCGGATAATGACGACCTCATTTCCCTCACGGCCTACAACGCGAAGGCCGACCGGATCGAGGACTTTGGGCTGCGGGTGCGGAGTTCGCTCTACTCCGGGAAACCCGTGCCGTTTCTCTGGAAGTTTGCCCCGCTCGTCTCAGCCGTCGTGCCGAACACCGCAGCGGCCAAGGCCGGTCTCCAACCGGGCGAACGCATTCTTAAATCCGAAGGCCAGTCCACGGTCGGAGGTCTGTTTTCGACGGGCAAATTCGGCAAATGGCACAAGACCCAAACAAAAAAATGGGCGGAGGTGGCGTCAGGAAAAAAGAATGTGACGTGGACCCTTGAGGTCCAGTCGCCGGCGACCAAGGCCACGCGCACGGTGAAACTCGTGGTGCCCTCGCCGCCGCCGCATTGGGGCGCATCGATCTGGCGGATGCCGGAAGGGCGCGCTCCCGCCGCGGTAGCCGAACCGGGACCGTTGGCGGAGCGCAGCCGGACCGTCTTCGAAAACGGCATCTGGGCCCTGCTCGACGGACGCTTGGAGCGGGTGCTCGGCGTCGATTATCCGGCCGGCTCGGAACCGACCGGTTACGAGTGGCGCATCGGCAACCGGCAGGAGGGAGTGCACCGGATCTTCGTCACGCAATTCCGCGGTCGCACCGACATCTTTTTCGAAACGCGTTCGCCGTCGACCGGTTCCCGCGTCTATCTGACCTCACCTTCCGGGGCGCTGGAGAAGGCGTGGCAATGGCCGCGCAAGGGGAAATCGGGTGAGACACCGCTCGAGGAGGCGCGGGAGAGCTTCGAATCCGAAATCGATTTCTGGACCACGAAAGTCGGAAAATTTTCGGCGCGCTGGCCGATGGAAGTGAGGCCGGGCTTCGATGCGAATGCGATTTTTGCCGTAGCCGCCGCGAAAGCGGGCGCCGGCACCGCGGAAGTCCGCCCGCTCGCGGAGCAGTTTCTTAAACTCCCGCCGGCGACGGAAGCACAGCAGGCCATGTTCTCGGATGCCTATGGCAAACTGGGGGCCGAGCAGGAGAATTGGGCGTACACGGAAACCTGGCGCGGCATCGAGGACAAACGGGTGATGGTCACCCGCGTCGATCCTTCAAAGCCCGACGCCGAGCGCTGCGTGCTGCTGAGCATTAACGGCAAGCCCCCGACGCCGGCGGACGTGCAGCGCTGGCGTGACGATGGTCTGGATGTTCCGAAGGCGCTGGGCGATCTCCCGCCGCTGACGAACATCGTCGATCTGAAAGATCTTCGCGTGTCCAAGGAGGAGACCGCCGCCATCGTCTTTGAACTGCCGATTCGCAGCGGCAACGCGGAGTTTCCCACGGAAAAATTCCAGGCGCTCTTTCGCGTGAACAAAACCTATCGTTCGTTCGAAGACATCACCGTGCGGATGCGCGATTCCATTCGCGTCGCTGGAGTCGTCAAGATCACGGAGGCCGGACTGCAGGCGCGTTTTCAAACCCTCGATCCCGCACATCCGTCGCAACCCGTTTCGCTCAAAGGGGGCGGAGCCGCCCGCATCCTGCTCGTGAAAATCTCCCGGGACTTCGAGACGACCCGCACCAACTTCAAACGCGTACAGGCCTACGTGGAACCGGACAACTTCGATGCCCTCACCGCGCCGATTTCGATTCCGGTGCCGGCGACGCTTTGACAGGGGCATCGAGACCCCGCTAGGTCTCCGCGATGAGCAGCGAGCCCGCCAGTGCGTCCCCCCTTTCCTCTGATTCACCCTGCCCCTGCGGGAGCGGACGGCTTTTCGGCGATTGCTGCGAACCCATCCTGCGCCAACAGCGCCGCGCCGGCACTGCCGAGGAGGTCATGCGTTCGCGTTTCACGGCCCATGCCCTGCGCGACCACGCGCATCTTCACCGCACGTTTCTCACCACCGCTCGTCTGCCCTACCAGCCCGAGCGCGAGAGCGACGTCGAAGACCTTTCGTGGACGCGCCTCGTGGTTCATGCCCATGAGACGTCGGACGCGAAGCCGGATGCGGCCTTCGTGGATTTCTCCGCCTACTATCAGGACGACGGAACGGAACACGTGATCCACGAAAAGTCGGAATTCCAGCGGATCAACGGTGAATGGTTTTACGCGCGCGCCGTTCGTCACGGCCCGGTGCCGATCAAATCTGCCCATCCGAAAATCGGCCGGAACGATCCCTGCCCCTGCGGCAGTGGAAAGAAATACAAGCACTGCTGTCTCGCTCGGGCGTAGGGGGGCGGCTTCACATCCGTTCGTCATTCTGAGCGAAGCGAAGAATCCATGCGATCGAACGCCATGCGCTGTTCGCACCCACGCTTTATCGCTGTGCTTCGGATGAACGGGATCGGTGTGGCACGGGTATCTTGCCCGTGGGCTCGGAACACGGGCGGGAGGCCCGTGCCACTTGACATCCGATCATCGGAACCGGACGAGGCCGCGCTCGGTCTCGAAAGCCGTGGGTGACATCCCTGATACCGCCAATCTGGAAGCCGAGACCGAGCTGCTCCGCCGCGCGCAAGCCGGAGATGAAGCGGCGTTCGGCGAAATTGTTCGCGCCCACTACGAGCGCGTCTTCCGGCGCGTGGTCTCGATCGTCCGCCATGAACACGACGCGCGCGATGTCTCCCAGGAAATCTGGCTGACGGTCTGGCGCACGTTGAAGGATTATCGCGCCGAGGCGAAATTTTCGACGTGGCTGTACGCCATCGCGACGCGCCGCGCGATCGATCACCTGCGAAAACGCCAGCGTTGGTTCTCCCGTTTCCTCCCCTTCCTGACGGAAGGAGAAAACTCCGAGATCACGATCGAACCGCCCTCGACCGCACCGGGTCCGCGCGACCAGCTGGAAGCGAGTGAGCGCGATGCGCGTTTCGAGCGTGCGATCGCGTCCCTGCCGCCAAAGCTTCGCGCCGTGCTCGCGATGCGCGAAATCGAAGGACTTTCTTACGAGGAAATTGCCGAGACCCTCGACTGCCGCCCCGGCACTGTCATGTCGCGGCTTTTTAACGCGCGCCGTTTACTGGCGCAAAAACTAGGAGATCTCCCATGCGAATAATCCAATTCATCCTGCTCGCGATCCTGGCGATCGCCCCGGGCGCGACTTTCGCGGCCGACGGTGGCAGCACCCGCGTGCGCGCACTGCTCGTGATCGCTTCCAACGAAAAAGGCCAATCCGATGCCCGGCTTTCGGCATATGAGCCGAACCTGCGGGGCATTTTGCGATTTGAGAGCTATCGACTCGCTGGCGAAGGGACCACCAGCGTCGCGTCGCCAGGGAAAGGATCGTTGAACTTGGGTCAGGGCCATTCACTCACGTTGGAGAATCAAAAGTCGAACGGCGGAGGGATCCGCCTCCAGGTCAACTGGCAGGCAAACGGCCGCTCCTTCATGAACACGGCTCTGGTGCTTCGCCCGGGAGTTCCGGCCGTGCTGGGAGGACCTGCCAGCGGCAAAGCGGGCGAGGTTTGGGCGGTGATCGTGATCGCGGAGTGAGGTTTTAAACAGCCGGCCCATCGGTAGCTTAGGACGATGATCAGAAAAAATGAATAAACTCCGCGCGAGCTTCGTCCCATGGAGCGAACCAAAG
>JBDSSU010000625.1:0-7145 GCA_039928635.1 Opitutaceae bacterium
TGTTGATAAATGCGGGCGAGTTTCATGACGAACGCGTCCGTCGCGGCGAGCGGGAGCGTGACGACGAGGTCGAAGAGGGCGACAAGGGAGATAATGATGAGTTTGCTGATGCTGTGGCTGATGATGGTGGCGATGCTACCGCTGCTCGCGCGAGTAATGGGCTCCGCCATTCGACAGTGATGTTCAGCACGCGGAAGATCTTCTGGAGAGTATCCCACTGGACCGACTCCTTGCCGTGCTCCAAATCCCACACGACCGTCTTGCCCACACCGGCGAGCTTCGCCAGTTGGATTTGGGTCAGTCCGGCTTTTTGCCGGTGGCTTTGGATCAAATGGGCCAGAGTGATCATTGCTGCTTTAGCAGTAAGAAGCGAAATAAAACCGCCTTTTCAAGACCAAAGAGCTTGGTTATCAATTAAATTTACCGCTTAAACGGTTAAAATAAGCCACATCAGCATCCATTACCCATTGCACTGGCGAAACAGCAGCTAATTACCGCTAAAGCGGTGCTTTTCTCCGTAAGACGCTGCCTCCATAAAACCAGCGGTCGGCGAATCGCTGTTTTGGCGTCACGAGTTCGCGCTTCGCTCCCCCCCGGTTGGAGCGATGCCGCGAATGCACCTGGGGCCGTGACTGACATTCACATTGCGGTTCGAAACGACGTTTTCCGAAATCCAAGGATGGCAGCATCAGCCACGTCAATCGAAGAACTTTTTCCGCTCGTAGAATCGTGCCGAGCCGGCGACCTCGAGGCCGTTGCGGCGTGGATCGCCGCCGGCAAGGCGATTGATCCTCCGGCCAACAGCAAATCCCGTCGTCCCACACCGCTGGGGATCGCGATCGAAAAGGATTTTTTGAGTCTCGCGAAACTGCTCTTAAAGGCGGGCGCGGACCCTTTGGCCAACGGAAACACTCTCGCTTACGCGGTCGACCGAGGTCGCGTCGGAGTCGCGCGGCTCCTAATAGGAAGTGGAGTGTCGGTGAAATCCGTGGGATTCGCGCGGGTCGTGGCGGCCGCGAACCCCGACATGATCCGACTCTTTATTGAACACGGCGCCGACGTTCAGACCGGAGATCCATTTTTCGAGGCGTTGACCTCGACGGTTCGACCCCTGCTGGGCATCTACAAGGAATTCCATGAGCGGTTTCCCGATTGGCAGCGTCAGCTCAACCTCGCGCTGCTTCACTACGTCCGGGAAAAGAGCCCCCAATCTGTTGCGCTGCTGATCTGGGCCGGTGCTCAGGCCGATGCCTCCATCCGAAACCCCAAGTATGATCTGGACGAAACACCGATCGAGGCTGCCGCCCAGATTGGTGATCTCCCGATTCTCAAGAGTCTGAAGCCGGAGAAGCATCCGGCGCTCTTGGCATCCGCACTACGCGCAAACTGGCTCCACCCGAACGTGGAAGTCATCGAATACCTCCTCGGACTCGGCGCTCCGCTCAACACCGCGGATGGTGGGTGCGAACTTCTAGACACGATGATTCGCCACCGGCTGGATGACTGGCCGAGCCCGAACCACGGTGCCGACCAGGCGCTGAAAGCAATCGAACATGTCTGCCAGAGGGGCGCGCGCTGGACGTTTCAGGGCGACGATGCGGTGAAGCGGGCGCGGCACGCGATCAAGCGGATCCCAGCAGAACGTCTGGTTCGGTTGGGTCGGATCCTTTTACAGCATAAGTCGGTCGGCATTGAATTCATGACCGAAGTCCTGAATACGCCGGGCATGAAAAAACGATTGGGCGACAAGTCAGCTGCCGTGGAAAAGTTACTCCGCTTGCCGGCACCAGAGACGATACCACCCGCTTCGACATCAAAGTCCCCGGTATCGACCGCCGAGGTTCTTGCCAAAGGCGAGGAATGGCTTCTGCGAAAGCTGATCAATCGCGGGCGAGCCCATTTCACGACGGTTCAGCTCTGGGAGTCGTGGAGTCCAAGTGAACTGCGCAAGCCATTCGGTCTCCGGCGGGACGACGAACGCGACCCCCAGGAAATGCTGGGTCGTGTGTGCGCGAGTCTCCAGCGGCGCCTCAAGTCTGTTCGACTCGACTACAAGGAAGATGACCGCCGGTCGCGAAATTTGCACATCGACTTGTATGACGGCTGCGAGTGGGCCGACTACTCGCACGAACTGCATGCGCTCTTCGATGTACCGTTCGATCCCATCGCCGAACCACCGGCTGTCGCGGCGGCAAATCTCGTCTGCGAACTGCGGCTCGATCACCTGACGAAGGCCGATTTCCAGAAATACCGGGGAATGATCGTGGATATCATCCTGGACAATGTGCCGACTGGGACAACGCCCTTCGCGATCTGGCATTTTACATCGCGGCGCGAGTTCCAACGCTGTTTTCCCAAGGTTGCATTAGGCCGCCACTATGACGGGCCCAGTCATCGTCTCGCGGAGTTCTTCCGGCTCCTTGTGCCGCCGGCCTGCATGGACCGGGGGTTCGACGTCCAAAGAAGTGCTTCGAGCTGGCACTACACCTTACGGCCTCGCACGACGTGGGAGGATGCGCTGGCGACGCTGCGCACGGAGAAAAACCAGCCCGGCCTCGAGGCGCGATTCGGGATTTCCGCGCAGGCAGCCGCACTACTCGAATGGTTGATTGCTTTGCCGGCGGACCGGCTGGAGTCCGGATGGTCGCCCTCAATCGAGAGCTGCAACGGACGTGAGATCGGACTCAAGCATCCTGGCGGAGAAGAGAACCTGCAATTTCACCTTCAGATTTTGCTCGATGAAATCAACGAATCGACGCCCTACCGGGTTCGCTCGTTCTCGTGGAAAGAATACAACTCCAACCGGACGCGACTCAAATTGACCGCGAAGCCATCGGACGTGGATGCGATTGTCCGGCAGATTCAATGGCACGCGTTTCAAACCAATCGGATGGTCGATGATGCGACGGTGAGGACGGCGCTCCGAACATTATTGGGAGAGTAAGCAAGAAGCTGCTCGATGGTCCGCGTCGGGTTGATCACTACGATCAATCGACCGCATCAAACACCATCGCGATTTTCTGCTGTGCTCGCCCACCCTCTGCGCCGGGTCGCTTTACTGGCGACCACTCCCGACGGCTCTCTCCGCCAACGACCCAACGACGTCCCCCCGTTCCAAGATCCATCGGCGCGACTGCGCTGCCGTAACTTCGCGTGGCTAAAGAATGGTACGGACGGAAAACTTTGGGTGAACTGGGAATGCGAAAACCTCGACGGCAAACCCCGGATAAAGTCGAGTTCGGCCTGCGTTAACCCGATGTCTGGCAGCCCGAGCTCCACAGAACACAGAAAAGCGGACGAGGGAGTTTAGGATAGTTGACACAGAGGCGGAACGAGCTCGCACAGAGGCCGCCGAGAAAGGACTGGTAGTTTCAAATACTAACGAGGTTCGAACGGTTCAGTTGACGTTTGAACTACCGGCTCTTGCTGACCTGGTGGGCAGCCTCGAATCGGATAGCTACGTCGCTCGCAATCCGATCCAACCCATTTCTGATGGGTCAGGCCTTCACCATCGGCTGTTGCTCGAACGCAAGCTCGTCGCCGTGTATGGTGAAGGCCAGCTCTGCACCATCCTGCACGTCACCCTTGAGGAGGGCGCGAGCGAGCTTCGTCTCGATATTGCGTTGGAGGAAACGCTTCAGGGGGCGAGCACCGAAGACAGGGTCATAGCCCTTTTCGGCGACCCAGTCCTTGGCCTTCCTGTCGAGCTTCACCGTCACGCGGCGATCGGCCAAACGCTTGTTCAGGTCGGCGAGCAGCAAGTCTACGATGCTCGTGATTTCCTCGAGCGTGAGCGGCTTGAAGAGGATTGTTTCGTCGACGCGATTGAGGAATTCGGGGCGGAACGCCTTCCGCAAATCGGCCATGACACTTTCGCGGACGGCTTCTGGGATGGAGTCGCCCGTGACGCCCTCGAGCAGATGACGTGAACCGATGTTCGAAGTCATGATGATCACCGTGTTCTTGAAATCGACGGTGCGCCCTTGCGAGTCGGTCAGGCGACCGTCGTCGAGGACTTGCAGCAGCACGTTGAACACGTCCGGGTGTGCCTTCTCGATTTCATCGAACAATATCACGGCATATGGCTTCCGTCGGACTGCCTCGGTGAGTTGGCCCCCCTCATCGTAACCGACGTATCCCGGGGGAGCGCCGATGAGCCGTGCTGTGCTAAATTTCTCCATGTATTCCGACATGTCGATGCGCACCATCGCGGCCTCGGTGTCGAAGAGCGTTTCGGCGAGCGTCTTCGCGAGCTCGGTTTTGCCGACACCGGTCGGCCCCAGAAATAGAAAACTCCCCACCGGCCGCCGCGGGTCTTTGATGCCGCTGCGCGCGCGCAGGATCGCCTCGGTCACGAGCGTGACCGCCTCGTGCTGGCCGATCACGCGTTCGTGCAACACCTCCTCGAGCCGGAGCAGCTTTTGTTTTTCGCCTTCGACGAGGCGCGTGACGGGGACGCCGCTCCATTTCGAAACGACCTCCGCGATCTCCTCCTCGGAGACCTCCTCCTTGAACAGGGTCGTCTGCTCGCGGCCTTTCTTTTCGAGCCGCTTCAGCTCTTCCTCCATCTGGGGAATCTTCCCGTGGCGCAACTCGGCGACCTTGTTCAAGTCGTAACCGCGCTCCGCTTTTTCCATCTCGAGCCGCGCTGCCTCGATTTCCTCGCGCAGCTTGCGGGTTTTCTGGACCGAGGCTTTTTCTTTTTCCCAGTGCAGCTTGATGCCCTTCGCCTTCTCACGGGCCTCGGCGAGCTCCTGGCGCAAAGTCGCAAGCCGGCGTTTGCTGGATTCGTCCTTCTCCTTCGCGAGCGCCGTCTCCTCAATTTCAAGGCGCAGCACCTTGCGCGTGAGTTCGTCGAGTTCCTGCGGCATCGAATCCATCTCGGTGCGAATCATCGCACAGGCCTCGTCCATGAGATCGATCGCCTTGTCGGGCAGGAATCGGTCCGTGATGTAGCGATTCGAAAGCGTCACCGCGGCGACGAGCGCGTTGTCCTGAATCCGCACGCCATGATGCAACTCGAAACGCTCCTTGATCCCGCGCAGAATCGACAGCGCGTCCTCCACGCTCGGCTGGTCGACGACCACGGGTTGAAAGCGCCGTTCGAGCGCAGCGTCCTTCTCGATGTGCTTGCGATATTCGTCGAGCGTCGTCGCGCCGATGCAATGCAACTCGCCGCGCGCGAGCATCGGCTTGAGCAGATTGCCGGCGTCCATCGCGCCCTCGGTTTTGCCCGCGCCGACGATCACGTGCAGCTCGTCGATAAAAAGAATGATGCGCCCATCGCTCTGCTTCACCTCGGCAAGGACCGCTTTGAGCCGCTCTTCAAATTCGCCGCGATACTTCGCGCCGGCGACCAGCGCGCCCATATCGAGCGAGAAAATGCTGCGATCCTTCAATCCCTCGGGAACGTCGCCGCGCAGGATGCGCTGCGCGAGCCCTTCCACGATGGCGGTTTTGCCCACGCCGGGTTCGCCGATCAGCACGGGATTGTTTTTCGTTTTCCGAGATAGAATGCGGATCGTGCGGCGGATTTCCTCATCGCGGCCGATGACGGGGTCCATCTTCCCTTTCCCCGCCAGCGCCACGAGATCGACGCCGTATTTTTCGAGCGCCGCGTACGTGGCCTCCGGGTTATCGGTCGTCACCCGTTGCGCGCCGCGCAGCTCCTTGAGCGCACCGAGGATTTTGGCGCGATCCACGCCGAAGCTGCGGAAAAGTTTCTTGAGCGAATCGGGTTTGCCGACTTCGAGCAGCCCCAGGAGCAGATGCTCCACGGAAACAAATTCATCCTTGAGGGACTTGGCTTCGTCCTCCGCGCGGGTGAGGACTTCGTTCACCGCCTGCGTGACGTACACCTTCGAGCTGTCCACGCTTCCGCTGACTTTGGGCAGGCGTTCGAGCTCGCGGTCCACCGCGAGCTGCACCGCGCTCGCCGTGACGGTCACCTTCTCCAGCAAGCCGGGCACGACTCCGTTTTCCTGCGTGAGGAGCGCGGACAGCAGGTGCCACGTGTCCACTTCGTTGTGTTGCAGGCGGCGGGCGAGATTTTGCGCGTCGGTGATTGCCTGACGCGACATGACAGTGAGTTTCGCGGGATCCATCGTTTCGTTAGCTTTGCAGAACGTGCGCCACAGGCAAATGGGGTGAACTACCTCTCAGAACTAAAAACTCCCGCGACCCGGCGCGCCAGAAAGCGCCGATCGTGCGTCGCGACTTGGGACAATTCACCGCGGCGGCGCTCCAGCCGTGCTTCGCGAACTACTGGAGTTGCAGGAAAACCCGCGAACCTTTGACCGCCGCTTCATTGACGAGGAACAACCGGTCCGCCGCGATCTGAGCCTGAAGGAAATGTTCGCGGATCTTTTGCGCCCGAGCCGTCGCGAGCTGATTCAGGTCATCGTCGGTGACGGTCAACGCATCCGCCAGCCGCAGCTTCATCTCCTCCACGGTCGGACCGGTGACCTCTGTCGCGGGAACCGTGGAATTTGACGCAACCAACGGGGCCGTTTCGACGGGTTTTTCGGGACGGCGAGATTTGAAGGTGACGACATCCACCACCCGCCCGAAGAGACTGCGCTTCGGCGGTGCTGGTGCCACCGCGGGCGGCGGCACGACCGGAAGCGGCCCGCCGAACTCCGTACCCGGGGGAAATTTCTCGTTGAAAAGTTTTCGGACGAACTCCCCTTCCTCCTCCGGAAAAACCACCAGCTGCTCGGGTGGAGGGAGGTTTGGATCCGTGACGCGGCGCGCCTCCCATACACCCGCGCGAAGCTGCTTCGTCAGCATCAAGTGTTTGAGCGCAAAACCGTCGGCGGCGGCGTCAAAGCTTCCCGCTATCTCAAGATTGAGCCCGGGCCGGCCTCCCAAGGCTTTCGTGAGCGTCGCGAGTTTTTGCAGATTCTCCGGTGCCAGCTCGCTGCTTCCTGGCGCGGCGCATCCCGCGCTCCTTGCCGGCGCGAGCCTGGCTCTCGGCCAGCACATGGACTTCGCCGTTTTCGGGGAGCAGTTTGACGCGCAGGCCCTCGCGCACCTCCTGCCACGGGCGCTCGGCGAGCGCGGCTTCGTAGCGGGTGAGCCGGCCCTTGGGCGTGCCGACGAGGTAACGCACGGCTGAACCGGCGGTGCGCAGTTCGGTGAGGATG
>JBDSSU010000626.1:0-5283 GCA_039928635.1 Opitutaceae bacterium
GGACCCCGGCTTCGAAACAACTGGCCTGGCGCGACATGTTAAGTCTAAGGCAAGCAATCGACAGAGAAAAAACCGCTTCGGGTTGAATAAACGGCCCGAATTTGGTCTGAGTTGACTGCGGCGAATCGAAGTGGCAGCGGATGAGCGGCATCGTGTTGCTCCTGCCGCATGGCTATGAAGGCCAGGGTCCGGAACATTCGTCAGCCCGCCTTGAGCGTTTTCTCCAGCTCTGCGCCGAAGATAACATCCAGGTCGCGAACATCACGACCCCGGCCAATTTCTTCCATGCCCTGCGCCGCCAGATGAAGCGCGATTTCCGCAAACCGCTCGTGGTGATGTCGCCGAAATCGCTTCTGCGTCATCCGGCCGCAACGTCGAAGCTCGAAGATTTCACGAACGGCTCGTTTCAGGAAATCATCGATGATCCGCTCGGTCTCGAGAAAGCCGAACGTCTCATCTTCTGCAGTGGCAAGGTCTACTACGACCTCTGCGATTACCGGGAACGGAATAAAATCACCGACGTCGCGATCGTTCGCATCGAGCAGCTTTATCCCCTGCATCGAAACCGCCTCGCCGAGCTGGCGGATCACTACTCCGGCGCGCGCGTCGTCTGGTGTCAGGAAGAATCGCAAAACATGGGGGCGTGGAGCTTCATCGCGCCCCAACTCACGGAGATTTTTGGATTCGTGCCGCTTTATGCCGGACGGGACGCCGCCGCTTCGCCTGCCGTCGGCGCGCTGTCCCTGCATCGATTTGAACTTACCGCGTTCCTCCAGGACGCGTTCACGCTCTGATTTCAAAGTAGCGAGCATCAACTCGCTACTCACTACCCGCTACTTTTCTTCCCCCCATGCCTCTTCTCGAAGTCAAAATTCCGCCGATGGGCGAATCCATCAATTCTGGTGTCCTCGCCAAATGGCACGTCAAAGACGGCGACGTCGTAAAGAAAGACCAACCGCTCTTTGAACTCGAGACGGACAAGATCACTTCAGAAGGAACCGCCGAAGCTGCCGGCAAAATCTCACTCAAAGCCGCCGTCGGCGCGGAAGTGAAGATCGGCGAGATCGTTGCCACGATCGATCCGGCCGCGGCAACGTCCGATTCGACCGCGCCCGCTCCGGCGACTCCTCCGGGTTCGCCCCAAGCGGCTGCCGCCCTTGGACAGTCTCCCGCCGTCCGCCGCCTCGCCGGCGAGACCGGCATCGACCCTTCGTCGATCGCTGGCAGCGGGAAAGGCGGCCGCGTGACGAAAGGCGATATGCTCGGCGCCGGTGAAACCAAACCCGCACCCGCCGCCGCTGTCGCACCCGCTCCCTCTTCTGCGGCTCCCGCGGCCGCCGCAAAACCGGCGGCGCCCGTTCCGTCCGGCGAGCGCCAGACCCGACGCAAGATGTCTCCGCTGCGTCAGAAAATCGCGCAGCGCCTCGTGTCGGCCCAGCACGAGGCCGCGATGCTCACCACGTTCAACGAGGTCGACATGTCCGGCGTCATGGCCCTGCGCTCGAAGTACCAGGATGACTTCGTGAAGAAAAACGGGGTGAAGCTGGGCTTCATGTCTTTCTTCGTTAAAGCCGTCGTCAACGCCCTGAAGGAAGTGCCCGCGCTCAATGCGCAGCTCGACGGCGACACGATCGTGGAAAACCACTACTTCGACATCGGCGTGGCCGTTTCGACCGACAAGGGGCTCATGGTCCCGGTGATCAAGAATTGCGATGCGCTCGCGATGGCTGATGTGGAAAAACAAATCGCCAGCGCCGCGACCAAAGCGCGCGATGGCAAGATCACCCTCGCCGATCTCGAAGGCGGCGTGTTCACGATCACCAACGGCGGCACGTTCGGTTCCCTGCTGTCCACGCCGATCATCAATCCTCCGCAGAGCGCGATCCTCGGCATGCACTCGATCAACGAGCGGCCGATGGCGGTAAACGGTCAGGTCGTGATCCGTCCGATGATGTATCTGGCGTTAAGCTACGACCACCGGCTCGTCGACGGGAAGCAAGCCGTGACCTTCCTCGTGAAAGTGAAACAGGCGATCGAGGATCCAACGCGGCTCATCTTGGGAATCTAAATTCAAAAGCCTTTCGATCTTAGTCACGGAGAACACAGAGCACGGACACAGAGTTCACGGAGCAATCCTCTGACTTCTGTTATCTCCTCTGTGACCTCTGTGTCCGAGCTCTGTGACCTCTGTGACTAAAATGTCTTCCTCCGACTCTTCTCTCTCTTCCTTCGATCTCATCGTCATCGGCGCCGGCCCGGGCGGCTACGTCTGCGCGTTTCGCGCGGCCCAGCTCGGCCTCAAGGTGGCGCTCGTCGACAAACGCGCCGCGCTCGGCGGCACCTGCCTGAATGTCGGCTGCATTCCCAGCAAGGCGCTGCTGCATTCGAGCGAGCACGTCACCTGGGCCAAACAGCACGCCGGCGACCACGGCATCAAGCTCGGTGCGGTCGAGGTGGATTTGAAGGCGTTCATGAAACGCAAAGATGATGTGGTCACGAAACTCGTCGGTGGCGTTTCCCAACTCGCGAAAGCGCGAAAGGTCACGGTGGTGACCGGCGGCGCGTCTTTCGTTTCCGCCAACACGATTTCTGTCGGTGAGCAGAAACTCACCGCAAAAAGCATCGTGATCGCCACCGGTTCAGCCCCGGTCGAGCTGCCGTTCATGAAGTTCGACGGACAGACGATTGTTTCCAGCGATCATGCGATCGCCTTCGACGCCATTCCGAAAAAACTCGTGGTGGTCGGTGGCGGCGCCATTGGCCTCGAACTCGGTTCGGTGTGGTCGCGACTCGGCAGCGAGGTGACCGTCGTGGAGTTTCTCCCGAAGATCATCGCGACCTACGACGAGGACATCGTGCGCAATTTCACCCGCATTCTACAAAAGCAGGGCCTCAAAATCGAAGTCGGCGCCAAGGTCACGGGCTTCGCCAAAGGCGTGCTCACCGCAGAACGCGAAGGCCAGAAACTGGAATTTCCCGCGGATAAGGTGCTCGTCGCCGTCGGGCGTCGGCCCTTCACCGACGGCCTCGGCTTGGACAAGGCCGGCGTGCAGCTCGACGAGAAGAAGCGCGTGAAAGTCGACGACCACCTCCGCACCACCGCGCCGGGAGTCTGGGCGATCGGCGACGTCGTCGCGGGGCCGATGCTCGCGCACAAGGCCGAGGAAGACGGTGTCGCCGTCGCGGAATGGATCGCGGGCAAACACGGCCACGTTAACTGGGACCTCGTTCCGGCGATCGTTTACACGAGCCCCGAGGTTGCCTCGATCGGACTCGGTGAAGACGCCGCGAAAGCGAAAGGCCTCGCGGTCAACGTCGGCAAATTCAACTTCGCCGCGAACGCGCGGGCGATCGCCGCCGCAGCGGTGGACGGCTACGTGAAGATCATCGCCGACGCAAAGACCGACAAAATTCTCGGCGCCCAAATTCTTGGCAACAACGCGGGCGAACTGATCAGTGAAGTCGTGACGCACATGGAATACGGCGGCAGCGCCGAAGACCTCGGCCGCACGATCCACGCCCATCCGACGATGACCGAAGCCGTCAAAGAAGCGGGCCTCGCAGTCAGCAAAAGCGCGATCCACGCGATGTGACCCGCCCCGTGGCCGCGCCACGGATGAGGGTTACAGACACGCATCCGGTCGCTCACGCGTTCCGACCCGGTGGGCAGCAGCACATCGCGGGAGCGCGTACAGCCGGGACGATGCTTGCCCCTTGATGGGGTCGGATCAGTTTCCGTGCCCATGCTTTACTGCGGTGTCACCCTACTGCGACTGATCCCGTGCGTCATTGACGCGGAGGCGAATGCCGTGGTGCAGGAGCGGGACTGACCGAAGCCGCCTCTGCCCTTCCTCGCGACCGCGCTGTTTCCGGCGCGGTTTTTTGCTCTCACGAAGAGGCGCCGCCCACCACCCATGACGACTCCCATCTCCCCGCTGCTTCGGCGGGTTCGTCGCACCACGCGCGCGGAGTCTGGCTCATGCTGCTCTCCGCGACATGTTTCACCATCAACGTCCTGCTCACCCGCGCTCTGGGAGAGATGCAGACGGTCAGCGTGTGGCTCATCTGCACCGTACGCTTTGTGGTGGGGATCGGAATGGTCGCGGTCCTTTACCGACGGGAAGTTCGGCCTTCCCATCTGTTCCTCAACCGCAAACTCGTCGAGCGTGGGCTGGTCGGCGGACTCACCGTGGTGGGTTTCTATCTTACGATCCTCCGTCTCGGCGCGGGTCGGGCTACGTTCATCAACACGACTTATGTTGTTTTCGGCGGGCTGCTCGCCATGTGGATTCTGGGAGAACGCTTCCGGATCGCGATC
Source organism: Opitutaceae bacterium (assembly GCA_039928635.1). GTDB lineage: Bacteria > Verrucomicrobiota > Verrucomicrobiia > Opitutales > Opitutaceae > DATAKE01. The sequence goes on from JBDSSU010000626.1 coordinate 4,319, forward strand.
GCGGCCGGCGGTGGGATTGCGTTGGCGGGACTCGCGCTGCTCACGGGCGCGTTCGGAGCCGATTCGCAGGCGAGCCTTTACGATCTAGTTGGCATCGTGACCGCGCTCGGTTCGGCGTGGGTCGTCGTAACGATCCGACAACTGCACGCCACCGAACACACGGCGACCATTTTTGCGGCGCAATGCGTGTACGGTTTGCTCGTCTGCATCGTTCCCGCCGTGATCCACTGGCAGGCGCTGTCGGCGCCGGCGGTCGGAGTGCTGCTGCTCGTGAGCATCTGCGTCAGCGTGGGTCAAATTGCCATGACGCTCTCCTTTCGCGACCTCCCGGTAGCGGAAGGCTCGTTACTGCAGATGTTGGTTCCAGTCGGCATCGGGCTGGGTGGTGCGTTACTCTTCAATGAGCATTTTACCAGCGCGGAGCTGGCGGGCGCGGGCTTGATCCTCGCCGGCACCGCGATCACATTGCTCCGCCGTTGACCGCGCCCCGGCACGAAACAGCTTTCTGGCAAGGCTCCTGCTAACCGGAACGCTGTCTGTTTCAAAACCCTTCCGTGTCCATCCTTAGCTCCCAATACGACTCCGGCGCCTTCTTCGACGAAATGTTTGTGCCGGGCGCAGACGTGCGACCGCACTATCGGCGGCTCGCCGAACGTCTCGGGACTTTGCCGGAAACCGACTTCAACCAACGCCGGGCCGCGATCGACCTCGCCTTCCTCCGGCAGGGGGTGACTTTCACCGTCTACAACGACTCCGAGGGGACCGAGCGGATTTTCCCGTTCGACCTCATCCCGCGCATCATCCCAAGCAATGAGTGGAAGCTGCTCGAAGCGGGGCTCATCCAACGGCTCACCGCCCTCAACCTTTTTCTCGACGATATTTATCACGGGCAGAAAATTCTGAAGGATAAGATCATCCCCGCGTCGCTCATCCTTGGAGCCAAGCACTTCCGCCGGGAGTTCATG
>JBDSSU010000627.1:0-2545 GCA_039928635.1 Opitutaceae bacterium
GGAGGTGAGCCCACCATCGATGACCGCGTCCTCGGAATCGTGATGCGCGGCCCAGAATTTCAGGGCTGCCTCGAACAGCGGCGAAGCGGGATCGAGCTGCGCGAGGGCGGCGAACGGCAGCGTGCCCTCGATGCCGTAGATGCGGCCGTCGCTCACTTCGCTCAGGTGGTTTTCGTAAACGAGTTTCCCGGCGATGATGAAATGCGCGAGCTGGCGGCGGGCCGCCTCGCGCAGGGAGCGGTGGTCGGGAAGCGCCGACAAGTCGAGTAGACCGTCCAACACACAGCCCTCCTGCCAGCCGAAGCTTTGCACACAGGCGAGCGAGCGCATCCGCGCAAAATATTCCGTCATCGCGTCCGCGCTTCCCGGCACGAGCAGATGCGGTTGCAACTCCGCCGGCAGATCCGCTCCCGCGGTGAAGACCCGCAGATCCGAGCCTCTCGTCCGCCGCAAGCCGACGCCCTCGCGGCGGAGATCGGCGAGGTCGGCAGCGGCGAGGGGAATCTCGAAGGGTTGAAACAGACAGGCATAGCGCACGTCGAAGGTTCCGATCACCCGACCCGACCGCGGGAGAAAGGCCTCGATCGTTTTTTCGTCGCGGACATCCAGACCGACCGTGAAGCGCAGGCGGGTGGGCGTCGCCTCCGCCGGCCAGTCGGGCCACGTCAGGATGAGCGGGACCTCGCCGATCGCGGCGGTCTGCCAGCCGAACGGCGAACGTTTGCCGGCCGGCAACGCCGCGTCCGCGGCAGAGACAACCCGGGCAGCCAGGTGCCGGGCTAGGAGCGACGAGGGCGGAGTCGCGGCGCGAAGCGCGCGCAGCCAAAGGGCCGCGGTGCCCGCCACGACGACAGCGGCGCCGAATGCGGCTGAGGAACGATGGAGGAAAACTCGCCGGTTCACGCGAGAATCTCCTTCACGACGCGGGCGGGCTCGACGCCGGTGAGGCGCTGGTCGAGGCCCTGGGATTTGAAGGTGAACTTCGCATGATCGATGCCGAGGCAGTGGAGCAGCGTGGCGTTGAGGTCGTAGAGACTGACGGGATCACGCGTGATGTTGTAGGAAAAATCGTCGGTCTCGCCGTGGACGATCCCGGGCTTCACGCCGCCGCCGGCGAGCCAAACGCTGAAGCAGCGTGGATGATGATCGCGACCGTAGTTGGCCTGCGAGAGCGTGCCCTGCGAATAAACGGTGCGGCCGAATTCGCCGGCCCAGACGACGAGCGTATCGTCGAGCAGTCCGCGCTGCTTGAGATCGGTGATGAGCCCGTGGCAGGCCTGGTCCATGTCCTGACACTGGAGCCGGTGATCGGCGGGGAGGTTGTTATGTTGATCCCAGCCGCGGTGGAGAATCTGCACGCAGCGAACGTCGCGCTCGGCGAGACGGCGGGCGAGCAGGCAACTCGCGGCGAAGGTGCCGGGCTGCGTGACCTCGGGACCGTAGAGTTCGAGCGTGGCGGGCGACTCGTTTTTGAAATCGGTGAGATCGGGCACGCTCGTCTGCATGCGAAACGCCATCTCGTATTGGGCGATGCGCGTGAGGGTCTCGGGATCGCCGTACCGCTCATGCGCGAGCTGGTTGAAACCGGCGAGGGAATCGAGCATCGCGCGGCGGGTCGTGCGATCGACGCCCGCCGGGTTTTCGAGAAAGAGGACCGGATCGCCCTGCGAGCGGAGCGCGACGCCGTTATGCCTTCCGGGGAGAAAACCGCTGCTCCACATCCGCGTGAAGAGCGCCTGCGCGGCGGCTTTCGAGGACCATTTCGGCGTGAGCACGACGAAAGCGGGAAGGTCGTTGTTCACGCTGCCGAGGCCGTACGAGATCCAGGAGCCGAGGCTGGCGCGGCCGGGAAGTTCGCTGCCGGTCATGAGAAACGTGCAGGCCGGATCGTGATTGATGGCGTTGGTGTGGACGCTGCGAACCACGGCGATGTCGTCGACGAGCTTAGCCGTCCACGGAAGAAGTTCGCTGACCCAGGTGCCGGCGCGGCCGTGTTGGGCGAACTTGAAAAGCGAAGGCGCAACCGGAAAACCGGCCTGGCCGCTCGTCATCGTGGTGATGCGCTGGCCGGCGCGGATCGACTCGGGAAGCTCCTGGTTGAAGCGCGCCTGCAACGCCGGCTTGTAGTCGAAGGTGTCGAGCTGCGACGGCCCGCCATTCATGTGGAGATAGATGATGCGTTTCGCCTTCGGCGCAAAATGCGGGAATCCCGGCAGCGGGGGATGCACGGGGGCGATCGGCGCGGGGGTGGCGGCGACCGCGCCGCGCAAATGGGGCGCGAGGAGATTGAACGCGATGCCCCCGACGGCGAGGCCCGCGCCGGCGAAGAATTGCCGGCGCGTGAGGTGGTTCAAATAAACGTGCGCGGGATTCATGTGGGGGGGCGCGGGCGGTATGAAATTCTGAAGTTGAAAACTAGGCGAGGATGCCCGTCACGACTTGGCCTTGTGCCGCCGAATTCGCCACCCAAGACGACGAGGGTCTCGTCGCGCAGGCCCCGTTGCTTGAGATCCCTGACGAGGGCGGCGCTGGCCTCGCGGCGGTT
>JBDSSU010000628.1:0-4172 GCA_039928635.1 Opitutaceae bacterium
GAGAGCCGGCACGCGAGAGGCGCACGCTCCCCGGACCCTCTCGCAACCAAGCCGAAGCAAGCTTCGGGGTATCGGACCACAGCGAATGAAAAACGCGCGGAGCAGGTTGTGCTCGAGTCGCTCACTGGAAGGTGAGTTGAAGCACCGCGGCAGTCTTTCCCGTTCGCTCTGAAATCGGCGTCTATTCGTGTCCCTACTTTTCTCCACCACTCCCTACTTCCCGACTGCGGCCGGCTTCGTGGACGCTGGCGAATCGGCGGGGGTCATCGGCGGGCGATCAGGTTCCCAATAGCCCGGAAACCATTTTTTCTCCTTCGCATTGTACCGGCTGGGAATCCACACCGAGATCGGGGTCGCGGGCTTGGCCCAACTTCCCATGACCCAGCGCCACTCTTGTTCCACGGGCATGGAGTGGCCCTCGACCCAGACCAAATCCGGGCCAGGCGCCGCCGGCTGAATCTCGGCGCGCGGAGCCGGAGGCGGGGCGTCCATCGGATAAATTGCGGGCAATGCTTCGGGCTCCGTCACTTTCCCGTCAACGCCTGAGCCGGTGGGATGCGCCACATATTTCCGGTCGCCGGCTAGAATTTTTTGGGCGTCGGCAAAGCTCAACGGTGGTCGGACGGAGGCCACGGTTGATTCCTTGGCGGGAGCCGACCCTGGCGCGGACCGCTCGGACTGCGCGGATGCGATAGCCGTCATCGCGCCGCAAATGCCAGCAAGCCGGAGAGCAACGTTGAATTTCATCGGGATAAAAAAAGAAGGGATCGATTGGCCTCGGCGAGCGATCAGCGCCGGCTGGCGAAACGATGCTGACCCGAGTCGGGCGATCTTGTTGCCGCATCACGCGTCTCCGGTGGGCCACGGTGGCGAAGAAGACCCGACAGAAGGCCCGCGGAAGACACCGAAGGGCTCGACGGCGGAACTCGTTTTCCGGGTTTTCCTTTTTCCGACTCCTCGCTCCTTCCCCGCCTGCTGACGCGCTTCGTCGCTGCGGACGTTGTGATTCCTGCCAAGGTGCGCTTGTTTCCGCCGTTAAACTGATGGAAATGGAAATCACGCTCCCCTCCGAGGTCCCGGTCATGACTCTGCCGAACCTCGTATTTTTCCCGCAGGCCTTCCTGCCGTTGCACATCTTTGAGCCGCGCTATCGGGAAATGCTTCGCGACGTTCTCGCCTCGAACCGCCTTTTTGCGGTGGCGTGCCTCGATTCGCGTCCCGTGGGAAAATTCGAGCCGCTGCACCGCGTCGCCACGATCGGCATGGTCCGCACCTGTCAGAAGGCGGAGAACGGCACTTCGAATCTCCTGCTCCAAGGACTGGTGCGCATCGAGTGTCAGTCGATCTTGGACGAGCAGCCTTACCGCCGCATTCGCGTCCGCGCTCTCTCGAGCCATCCCGCCCCCGATCTCGCGCAGGCGGCGAAACTCCGCACCGGTCTGGCGCAATTGATCGCGATCAAACAGCGGCTCGGCGGCGAAGTCTCCCGCGAGCTGATTCAATTCCTTAAAACAATCGATGATCCCGAAGCGTTCCTCGATCTCGCCGCCTTCAATCTCTGCCACGATTCGCAGGTGAAACAGTCCCTCCTCGAAACCCTCGATGTCCCGACGCGCTTCGATCTCTTCAGCCGCCAGCTCCGCAACGACATCGCCGAGCTCAAGCTCAGGCAAAAACTCCAAGGGAAACTTTCTGACGGCGATATCGGGGTGAACTGACGGTGACGCCACCGGCACCGCAGGCGCGTTTGGCGCAACCGGCGCGGGGCGAAGAACCCATTCGCGCGGAGAGCGACGCGATGTTGCGTGGGCGCTGGCAGATCAACGGTGAACTAATAACGCCCCGCCCCGCGGCCTTGCAGCGGCCGCGAGACGTTTCTGCGGGCCCGCTCAGTATCCCTTGTCGGCTTTTGCTGCCGCTTTTCCATCTCTCAAAGTCGCATCAGCGGGCGGCTCAGAGGATGGAGCATCGGGTTGCCAGTAGCCGGGATCCCAATGCTTGGTGGTCGCGTCATATTTGGCGGGAATCCAGACCGAGATCGGCAACGCTGGCACCGCCCACTCTCCCCTGACCCAGCGCCACTCGCCTTTCACGGGCATGTAGTGGCCTGCCACCCAGACCATGCCGGGTGCCGGAGAGGTGGGTTTAATTTCCGTGCGCGGGGAAGGCGGCGGCGTCGCCATGTCAAAGTCCGGAGTTAACACTTTCGGTTTCGCCACCACCTCTTCGGGTTTTTTAACCGGGTGGGCCTCATACTTTTTCGCAGCGGTCATCAGGAGCAGTGCTTCCGCACGCGTCAGCGCCGGAGCAGAGGCAGCGTTCGCCGGGGCGGTTTGATCCGCAGGTGAAACGCTCCGGGCAGGCGAAGAAGGCGCACGCGTATCTTGCCCCAAGGCCAGGGCAGAACCTCCGCAAAGGCCGACAAAAAGCAGGCTGGTTTTAATTTTCATGATTCGTGGGGATTTGAAATTAACTGGAGACCGAACAACACAGACATCCCCCAGAGCGTTTGGTCGCTGTGATTGCTTCAGAATACGGGCCGTCCGCTCCGTCATCTTCTCGTGGAGCGACTTCCCGTCAAGATCGCCGCCGGGCTTTCCAGAACTTGCGGTCCGTCGCCGCACGGTGGGCGGTTTCGGCCAGCGATAAAATGGCGCTCAGCTCCACGGTCCGAATGACATTCGCGTAATAGCCGAACTAGTTCTTCGTCGTGACTTCCTGTGGCGGATAGAAAATCCCCGCCAGTGCGAATAGAACCAGCCCGAGCGACCCACGTGGACGCGCATGCGGCGACAGACACCGCTCACGCCGAGAAGTGAGACGGCTCGTGCCAGTTCGACCGCGGGAAACCGGGTGAGCGCAGGCATCGTCATTTTTCGTGGACATCGCGGCAGCCGGCATTCGATAACCGAGATTGTCGGACGTCAGCCCCTCACTTCCGTTTCGCTAATCCCCGTTCACCATGTCCACCCCTTCCGCCTCACTCGCCGGCGTTCCCCCGGCTCATGCACAGTTAATCCAGATGGGCACGGCCTACTGGGTATCGCGCCTCGTGCATCTCGCCGCAGAACTGGGACTCGCCGATCATCTTGCGGCAGGTCCGTTATCCGCCGAAACGCTGGCAGCGAAGACTCAGACTCATGCACCCACGCTGTATCGGGTGCTGCGCTCACTCGCCAGTCTCGGGCTGTTTACCGAGGGATCGTCGCAACGCTTTTCCCTGACCGAGCTTGGAGCGGCTTTGCAGACGGGCGCTCCGGGATCAGCGCGCGCGTCCATTCTTACCCTGGGCGGGGAGCCCGTTTCGGCAGCGTGGCATAACCTCCTTTATTCCGTGCGCACCGGCAAAACCGGCTTTGAGCACGCGCATGGGAAACCGATTTTCGCCTGGCTCGCGGAGCATCCTCAAGACGCCGCCTTGTTCGGTGAAACGATGATCGGCTTCCATGGCGCCGAACCCGCCGCCGTGGCGGCGGCCTACGACTTCGCGAAGTTTTCCACGATCGTCGACGTTGGCGGAGGCACCGGCAATCTCCTGACGACGATCCTCGCCAAGTATCCCCAGCCCCGGGGCGTGCTCTTCGATTTGCCGCACGTGCAGGCCGAAGCCGCTGCGCTCATCAAATCGCGCGGTCTTGCCGACCGCGTGAAAGTCGAGGCCGGTGATTTCTTTGCGACCACCCCGGGCGGCGGCGATGTGTACCTGATGTCCCACGTCATTCACGACTGGAGCGAGGAGCAGTGTCGCACCATCCTGGGGAATTGCCGGCGGGCGATGAAAGCCGGCAGCCGGCTCCTTTTGATCGAAATGGTCCTTCCGTCCGGCGACGCGCCGCACCCCGGAAAAATTTTGGACATGATGATGTTGGTTGCCCCGGGAGGTCAGGAACGGACCGCCGAGGAATATCGAACTCTGCTCGACCGTGCCGGCTTCCGTCTCCTGCGGGTCATCCCCACCGATTCCGCGGTCAGTATTGTCGAAGCGGTCGTCACCCCCTAAACGCCCGCGGAAAATGGGCGGCGATCCGGGCGGAGCAAAGAGAGCAGAGACGACCGGCGCTGCTCCGCCCTCCACCGGTCACCGCCCCACCCGGTCGGTTTCGTTGCCACGCGATTCGCGGCTGTTTCGCTGCGTCGTTGACCACACGTCGGCCGTTAGGGATGGATTTCCT
>JBDSSU010000629.1:0-2781 GCA_039928635.1 Opitutaceae bacterium
TTCCTTTTTTGCCGTCCGTCTTCATCCGCCCGATGACGTATCTCGCGCTGAGCTACGACCACCGCGTGGTCGATGGCAAAGAAGCCGTGACTTTCCTGGTGCGCGTCAAGGAATGCATCGAGAGCCCAGCGCGGCTGCTGCTCGATTTGTAGAAGGCGGTTCCGAGATTCAAGGGCGCGTCATCCCGAGCGGAGTTCCTTGCGGGCGGAGGTGGGAAGGAACGCAGTCGAGGGACCTCGGCGGTTCGATCGTGTGCTGAGCTTGTTCGGACCGACGAGGTCCCTCGACTCCGCTCGGGATGACGCGCTTTCTGAATTTCGGTACAACTTTTGAGGGGTCGCATCTTCCCGAGGCGCCTCGCGGAGCCGTTGGAAACCGCTTGCAACCCGCCGTGTGTGGCGGTGTTGTCCCAGCCACTCCGTAAATCTCCCCGACATGATTCCAAAAACTCTTCTCCGCACAATTGCCGTGTTCCTTTGGCTGCTCGCATCGAGTTTCGGTGCTCTCGATGACGGCGCCGCCCGCGCGGAAGCCGACCGCATCCTGGCCGCGAGCGGCGTAAAAGGCGGGCTCGTCGTTCATCTCGGCGCAGGCGAGGCAAAGCTGACTGCCGCGTTGCGCAAGAATGCGAGCTACCAAGTGCAGGGACTCGACCGTGATCCGGCGAAGGTCGCTGCGGCGCGGGAGCGATTGCTCGAGGCAAAAGTATGTGGTGATGTCGCCGTGCAAACGTGGACTGGGAAGGAGCTTCCCTACATCGACAACCTCGTGAACCTCCTCGTCGCCGATGACCTCGGCGGCGTTTCGATGGATGAGGTGAAGCGGGTGCTCGTGCCGAACGGCGTCGCGCTCGTGAAGCAAGGCGGCGAGTGGAAGAAGACCGTGAAGACGAAGTCCGACGCGCTCGATGAGTGGACGCACTATTACTACAACGCGAAGGGCAACGCGGTTTCCAAAGACACGCAAGTCGGCCCGCCGGAGCGCATGCAGTGGGTCGGCAACCCGCGCTGGTCGCGGCATCACGACCGCATGTCGTCGGTCAGCGCGGAGGTCACGAGTGGCGGCCGGCTTTACTACATCATGGATGAAGGCTCGCGCATCTCGATCCTGCTGCCGTCGCACTGGAGCCTCATCGCGCGCGATGCTTTCAACGGGATGATCCTTTGGAAAAAGCCGATCGAGAATTGGAGCGAGCACATGTGGCCGCTCAAGTCCGGCCCGACGCAGCTCACGCGCCGCCTCGTCGCGGATGGCGACCGCATCTTTGTCACGATGGGCCTCGGCGAGCCGATCACCTGTCTCGACGGCGCGACCGGCAACGTGATCAGCACCTTTGCCGAGACGAAAGGAGCGGAGGAAATCCTTCACGTCGGCGGCGTGCTCTACGCGCTCGTGAATCCCGCGGATTGGGCGCTGAAAGATTTCGCGCCAAAGCTCCAGCAGGATCAAAAGCGCATCGCCGACGAATACGAATGGGACAAAAAAGCGCGCACGCTCGTCGCCGTGGATGCGAACAGCGGCAAGCTGCTTTGGAAAAAGGAGCAGACGAAAATCGCACCGATTACGCTTTCGACGGACGGCCAGCGGGTTGTCTTTTACGATGGCGACAAGCTCGTCTGCCTCGACGCGAAGACCGGCGCCGAGCGATGGGCGAGTGTGCCCGAACCAAAGCGCAACCTGCTCGAATACAACTTCGGACCGCGCGTGCTCATCACGGGTAGCACCGTGCTTTACGCCGGCGGCGACGGCTCGGAGAAGGGCCTGGATGCTGAGACGGGCAAGGAATTGTGGAAGGCGCCGCATGAGAAATCCGGCTACCGCTCGCCCGAAGATCTCATCGTCGCCGGGGGCCTTGTGTGGAATGCGCCGACGTCGTCGGGGAATATGTCGGGTGAGTTTGTCGGACGCGACGTGCGCACTGGCGAAGCGAAATAGGACTTCAAGCCTGATGTGCCGGACGGCACATATTGGTTTCACCATCGCTGCTACATCGCGAAGGCGACGGAGAAATTCATCATCCCGTCGCGCACCGGGATCGAATACGTGAACATCGAAAAAGAGCATTGGGACCTCAACCATTGGGTGCGCGGAGCGTGCCTCTACGGCGTGCTTCCGGCCAATGGCCTCACCTACGCCGGCCCGCACAATTGCGCGTGCTATCCCGAGGCGAAACTCGACGGACTCAACGCGCTCTCCGCCGCGACTTCGCCCTACCCGCCCGTGCCCGCCGACGCGCAGCGCCTCGAGCGCGGTCCCGCATGGGAGCAGCCGCTCGATGCGAAGCCGACCGACGCGAAGGACTGGCCCACGTATCGTCACGACGCGGAACGAAGCGGCTCGAGCGACCAGGCGCTCGCCGACGATCTCGGCAAAGCTTGGGAACTAAATCTCGGCGGCAAGCTCAGCGCGATGACTGTCGCCGGCGGCAAAGCCTACGTCTCGCAAGTCGATGCGCACACGCTCTACGCACTGGATGCATCGACCGGGAAGCCGCTCTGGCACTTCATCGCTGGGGCACGCGTCGATTCGCCGCCGACCTATTGGTATGGCCGCGTGATCGTCGGCGGAATGGACGGCTGGGTCTATTGCCTGCGCGCGACCGATGGCGCGCTCGTCTGGCGTTTCCAGGCCGCGCCGAATTCGCGCCAGCACGGCGCGTTCGAGCAGATCGAAAGCGCGTGGCCCGTCCACGGCAGCGTGCTCGTCGAGAACGACACGGTGAACCTCGTCGCGGGGCGATCCGTTTTCCTCGATGGCGGACTGCGCTTCATCCGGCTCGAC
>JBDSSU010000630.1:0-3467 GCA_039928635.1 Opitutaceae bacterium
GGATTTGTTGCTCTTCTCGTCGTAGCGGATGTTCAAACTCGCCACGCGACCGATCCGCACGCCACGCAGTTTGACCGGGGAGCCTTTGTCGAGTCCGTGGAGCGATTCGTCGAAATACACGACAAACTGCTGCGGCTTGGAAAAGAAAGTCACACCGCCGAAGGAAAGCAATGCGATGACCAGCAGCGCGAAACCGCCGATGACGAACGCTCCCACGACGGTTGGGTTGAACTTGGTTTTCATTGGGGAATCTGAGTGGCACGGGCGTCCCGCCCGTGTTCCGAGCCCTCGGGCAAGATGCCCGTGCTGCGCAAACCGCGTTCAGCAGAAGCAAAGCGAAAAATCCCCGTCCTCGGTGGCATGCCGCATGTGGATTCTTCGCTTCGCTTAGAATGACAAACCATTTCTGTGTTCATGTTGGCTGGCCCCGGAGCACATCGCCGCGATGGAGGAATTCCAACACCCGCGGATCGCGACTGTTCGCCGCGAGTACTTTGGGCGGACCTTGGGCAACGATGCCTTTCTCCCCGCGGTCGAGCATGATGACGCGGTCCGCAATTTCGAAGATGGAAGCGAGCTCGTGGGAAACAACGATAATGGTCGTCCCAAACGTATCGCGAATTTGGACGATCAACTCGTCGAGTTTGCGGGAAGTCACCGGATCCAGACCCGCCGAAGGTTCATCAAAGAAGACAATCGCCGGATCCAGCGCCAGGGCTCGCGCGAGGCCGGCGCGTTTTTTCATCCCGCCGCTGATCTCGGCCGGATAATAATCCTCGAAGCCCGTGAGCCCGACCTGCGCGAGCTTCAGCGTCGCCAGCTCTTCGATTTCACGGCGGCTGAGCGTGGTGTATTCCTCCAACGGAAGCGCGACGTTCTCCCGCAGCGTGAGCGACGTCCAGAGCGCGCCACCTTGGAAGAGCATCCCAAAGTAGCGAAGCATTGCCCGTCGGGAGGCCGGATCGGCCGAAGTAAAGGGCGCGCCGAAAAATTTCACCGCACCCGCCATCGGCTTGTGCAGTCCCACCATGTGACGCAGCAGGGTGCTCTTCCCGCAGCCCGAGCCGCCAATGATGAAAAAAATCTCCCCTCGCGCGACGTTGAACGAGACGTCATTCAACACGACATCGCCGTCGTAACCGCATTTGAGATGTTCGACCTCGACGGCTGGCGCATGGGGATTTTGGCGAGGCTCGGCGTCCATGCGTCTCACCAGTTGAGAATATTAAACAACACCGCAAACACCGCGTCCGCGACCACCAGCAGCAAGAGCGCCGTGACCACCGCCGATGTCGCCGCCCGCCCCACCCCGGCCGCGCTCCGTTCCGCCTGCAAGCCGCGTAAACAGCCCGACAATCCCACGATGAGCCCAAAGGTCGTCGCCTTGATCAGTCCGACCGCGAGATCCGACAGATCGAGACTCGACAGCAGCTCGACCCAGTAGGCCGAGGGAGAAATGGAAAGCAGGCCCAGCGCCACGGCGCCTCCGCCCAGGATCCCGAGCGCGTTTGCATAGAGCGCCAGCAAAGGCATCATCACGGTCAGCGCCACCATTCGCGGCAGCACGAGAAACTGCACCGGCCGGATGCCGAGGACTTCCAGCGCATCGATTTCCTCGTTCGCCTTCATGTTGGCGAGCGTGGCCGCGAAAGCCGCCCCGGTGCGGCCAGCCAGTACCACCGCCGTCATCACCGCCCCGGTTTCCCGCACCATCGAAAGCCCGATCAAGTCGGCAATGAAGATATCGCCCCCATATTGGCGCAGCACGATGGCCCCGGTGTACGCCAGCGTCACTCCGACGAGGAAGCTGATGAGGCTGACGATCGGCAGCGCCATCGCGCCGCACTGGAGCATTTCATCGATGCAATCGCGCCAGCGAAAGCGGTGCGGATTCTTCGCGAGCTGCACGGTGCCGAGCACCGTCTCTCCCACGAAGCGCATGATCTCCTTGGCCTTCAGCCACGCGTCTTTCGTCGCGAGACCGACGGTTACGACAAAGTTTTCCGTGCGGTCGACGGGCACGCTTTTTTCATGTGACGAGACGAGTTGCGCGAGCAACACCCGGATCTTAACGGGCAAGGCGCCGATTTCGCAGGCGACGTGATGCGTGCGACACCACTCTTGAATCTCGAAGAGAAACAGCAGCAACGAGGAATCCCATTGCTCCAGATTTGGCGCGGCCCCGAGCGCCACGCGCGCGGGCTTCAATCTCCCCACGAGGTTCTCCCAACTCGGCCGCGCCTCGGTGATTCTCCAGCGGCCGCTAACCGCCACCTCCAGCGCGTCCCCCTCGGCTTTCGCGGAGGCGCGGGCTCCGGAGGTTTCAAGCGGGCGTGACATGTTCCTCACTTCACCCGTGACACCACGCGCCGCCAAACCAAATCTCCGATCGTTTATGCGCACCTTTGACACCATCCTTTTCGACCTGGACGGCACGCTGATCGACCACTTCGAGGCCATCCATCGCGCCCACGCGGAGACGATGACGCACTTCGGACTGCCGGCGCCGACGCTGCAGCAGGTGCGCAGCGTGGTTGGCGGCGGTCTCGAACTCGCGGTGGAAAGACTGTTTGGCGCCGAACACGCGGCGCTCCTCGACCGAGCCATCCCCTTTTATCGCGCGACCTGGCCGAAGCATCTTCTCTTCGGCGTGAAAATCCTGCCAGGTGCGCACGAACTCCTCACCGAGTTGCACGGGCGCAACGTCACGTGCGCCGTCTTCACCAACAAGCTCGGCACTTCGGCCCGCGAACTGTGCGATCATCTCGGCCTCACGCCGCTCCTCCAGGGCGTGTTCGGCGCCCTGGACACTCCCTGGTTGAAACCCCGCCGCGAATTCGCCGATCACGTCCTGAACGCCCTCGGCGCCAAGGCGTCCGCCACCCTGCTCATCGGCGACTCGACCTACGATGTTGAAGCCGCGCACAACGGCGGATTTCCCTGCTGGTGCGTGACGACGGGCACTCACGGCCGCGATGAGCTTCTCGCCGCCCGCGCGGACCGCGTGTGCGCCGACCTGCCTGCAATCCAACGCGAGTTGCTCTCCGCCTTCTCCTCGGCGTGAGCGACGCCATTTGCCCCCGAAGCGGGGGCGTTCACCCGGGGCCGCGGACTTGACCGGCCCCGACATAGCTACACGGTAGCTACATGACCAAAACGGCGAAACTTTTCACCACAGGCGGGTCCCAAGCCATCCGGCTGCCGAAGGAGTTTCGGTTTCCCGGCAACGCAGTGCAGCTTCGGCGCACCGCAAAGGGTGTGCTCATCACCCCGGCCGATGATTTGGAGGAGCGCCGGGCGCGGTTCATGAAGCTCGCCGGTTCGTGTCCGGATTTTCCTGACGTGCCCCGGCATTCCGAGCCGGACCTGCCGCGAAACTTCGCCGAGTAATGCTTTTCCTGCCCGATACCAACGCGATCTCCGCCTACTTCCAGCAAAGAGACGCCGCGCTCGCGCACCGCTTCGCC
>JBDSSU010000631.1:0-2707 GCA_039928635.1 Opitutaceae bacterium
CGGTTCGCTGGTTAATGTAGCCCTCGATCTGCTGCCAGTAGTTTTGATCGTCGCGAATCTTCTTACAGTAGGAGCAGATCGGCATCATCTCCTCGAGTTGTCGTACCTGGGTGGCGTAACGGAGGATCCGGGTGGCAACGCGCAGCCGCGTCCAGAGCTCCTCGAAATCCAGGGGTTTCGTAAGGAAATCGTCGACTCCCGCCTCGCCAGCCTCGCGGCGGTTTTCGTGATTCGCCGTGTTGGAAGTGAGCAGGATGAAGTACGTGTAGTCGGCACCGGCGCGCGCCCGAATCCGCCGGCACAATTCCAAGCCATCAATGGACGGCATCATCCAATCGCTCACGACGACGCGCACCGGCTCGCGTTGAAGCAACTCCCAAGCCGCCGCGCCGTCGGTGGCTTCGACGACTTCGTGACCAAGTTTCTTTAATGCTTGGCGAAGCACACCCCGAGCAACGGCATCATCTTCAACCGCGAGGACTTTCATCGCGTCAAAGAGTGGGTTTTGGTACCGACGTGCAACGGTGAAATCCGAGGCCGCGACAACCCTGCGCGAGCCATCACGCGTTACACGGCGCGCACCGTCGGACCACCGGGAGCCGGCGGTGGCTCGATGCCGGCGGCGCGCAGCATGGGAACTACCTGCCCCTGGTAACAATCGGGGCAGACACCATGACTGAAGGCAGCGCCCGTGCGCTCGTGAAGGTAGTGCTCGATCTGCTGCCAGTAATTTTGGTCGTCGCGAATTTTTTTGCAGTAGCCGCAGATCGGGAGAAACGATTCCAGCTCTTTTACCTGCGTCGCATAATTCAAGATCCGTGTCGCCACATGCAGCCGGGTTTTCAATTCGCGCACGTCGACCGGCTTCATCAGAAAGTCGTCAACCCCTGCCAGCAGCGCCGCCTCTTGATTCTCCTCCGTCGCCGACAGATTCGTGAGCAGAATAAAATAAACATAGTCGCCCTCCTGAGCCCGCACCCGCCGGCAGAGTTCCAAACCGTCCACCCGCGGCATCCGCCAATCGCTCACGACGATTCGCGCGGGCCTTACCCGCAGCTCGTCCCAAGCTGACTCGCCGTCGCTGACGAGCGTTACCGAATGCCCGAGCGACTTCAGTGCGGCTTCGAGCACGAGTTGCGCGACCGGGTCATCTTCGACAGCAAGAATGTTCATGCGGACGTGAGCTTGAGATCGCTCAGGGCAGCGTTCAACCGGCGCGATGCGAGATGCAATTCCTCCAACAGACGTGGCACCTCTTCCCACCTTGAGGTCTGCGCCGCTTTTTCCAAAGCCAGCACGATCGCACGCATCTCGTGAGCTCCCAAATTTGCACAACTCCCCGCCAGTTTGTGCGCGACCTCGGCCAACTGATCCGCGCGCCGCTCTCCGAATAAGCTCTCACACTCCGCCAGGCGGGTCGGCTCCTCGCGCTTGAACATCGCAACCAACTCCGGGATGAGCTCCGGCCCGTTCCGCCCCGGCAAACCTCGCAAGGGTTCCAACACGCTTTGATCCAGGACCGCCGCTGCGCCCGCTCGCACCGAAGGGGCGATGGGAACACCGGGGGCGGTGATCAAACCCGTTCGAAGGAATGCCGCCCGCAGGTTATCCGGCCGGACCGGTTTGCTGACGTAGTCGCTCATCCCCGCCTTCAGACATTTCAGGCGATCGTCCAACAACGCATACGCGGTCAGAGCGATGATGGGGATTCGGCTATCGACGCCCGTCACTTCACCCGCCCGGATGCGTCGCGTCGTCTCGTAGCCATCGAGTATCGGCATCTGACAATCCATCAGCACGGCGTCGTATCGCTGCTTTCCCAAACGCTCGAGGGCCTCCAGCCCGTTCCCCACCATGTCGATCCGGTGGCCCATTTTTCCCAGGAGCTTTTGCGCCACCAGCTGATTCGCCGCGTTGTCTTCGGCCAACAGGAGATGCAATCCCCCGGCCGGGACTTCCGCCGGCTTTCCGCGCTCAACCGGTGCGGTAAGATCGAAAGCTTTCTTCGGCGCCGGCGCCTTGGCCGGGGACGCAGCAGTCGTCCCGCGCGCAAGTTCCAGTTCAAACCAAAAACTCGAACCGATCTTGGGTTCGCTCTCCAAGCCAACTTCTCCTCCCATGTATTCGATGAGCTGGCGGGAGATCGCGAGCCCCAGCCCCGTCCCGCCGAAACGCCGGGTGGTCGTCCCATCGACCTGCGTGAAAGGCTGAAAGAGCCTGGTCTGGGCTTCGGGCGAAATTCCGATGCCGGTGTCCCGCACCGTGACGCGGAAGGTCGTGTGCGTACCGGTGGATCGAATCGCCCGGGCGTCCACGGCGACCTCACCTCGTTCCGTAAACTTAATCGCGTTGCCGATAAAATTCGTGAGCACCTGCCGGATGCGGCCCGCGTCACCGATCAAGACCAGGTCGAGCCGGGCGTCAAAATTGCAGCTCAATCCGATATGCTTCCCCTGCGCCCGAAGCGCGAGCAGCGCGAGCGTCTCATCCACCACCGTGCGGAGATCGAACTCCACCGGCTCGATGCGGATCTTCCCGGCTTCGATTTTTGAAAAATCGAGGATGTCGTTGACGATGCTCAGGAGATTGTCCGCGCTGCTCTGGATGATTTGGGCGGTGTCCCGCTGCTCTTCGTTCAACGAGGTGTCCATCAGCAGCCCGGTCATTCCGATAATTCCGTTCATCGGCGTGCGGATTTCATGGCTCA
>JBDSSU010000632.1:0-2763 GCA_039928635.1 Opitutaceae bacterium
ATTTTCTCGGCCGCGATTAGTCCGAGCCAGGCTGCCTGCGCCCAGGCCTCACTCGAGGTGATGCAGACGGAGCCGCAGCATTTGGAGAAGCTTTGGTCGAACACGAAAAAATACCGCGCGATCCTGACCAATCTCGGCCTGGATACCTGGCAGAGCGAAACTCCCGCAGTCCCGATTGTGCTCGGTTCAAAAGAGCGCGTTTATCCTTTTTGGAAGGCGCTCATGGACAAAGGTGTTTTCACCGTGATGTCGATCGCGCCCGCCGTTCCGGCCGGCAAGGACCTCATTCGCACCGCCATCTCCGCGATGCACACGGACGAACAGCTCGAAAAAATCGCCGACGCGATGGCGTACGCGGTGAAGAAGCTTTAAGACCCTCCGCCGTGCAGACCGCGCAAAACGGTTCGCGCGGCATCGGCCCAGGTTGGTAACGGCCGCGTCACCACGTCAGCCGACAGCCGCCGATAGAAATCATCGTCCGTCAGCACGCGACGCAGAGCGATTTTCCACGCTTCGTGGTCATTCAGAGCAACGGCGACGCAGCCGCCAGCGTCCGCGTTTTCGCGCAGCACCGGCAGATCACTACAAACGCACGGCACGCCCATCCAGAGCGATTCGAGCAACGGAAGTCCGCAGCCCTCCGCAATCGTCGGGAAAACACTTGCCCGCGCGGTCGCATAAAGTCGCGCGACCTCGGCGTCGCTGGCCGCGGCATGAAAGCGCAGCCCGCGATATTTCCGACGCGCCGCTTTTAATCGCGCCAGGATCGGCGCGCCAAAATGCGGATTCACGCGGCCGACCACGTGCAGTTCGAATTTAAGCCCGTCCGCCCACAACGCCTCACACACCTCGAGGAGGAAGAGCTGGTTTTTCCGCGGCTCAAGAATTCCGACACAGACCAGATGCCCACCGGGCAGTATTGGTTTTCGCGTCGAGGTTCGCGGCGCACCGTCGAAATCCGCTCCGAGCGCGAGCACCTCGACGGGAGGAACCGTCTCGATCCCCTGCCAGCGCCAAAAACCGAGCAACTCGCTGCGGCTTGCCTCGGAAACCGCCCACACGCGGTCGAAGCGCGAAAGTAACTTCATGTATTCCGGATGCCGCGCGACACTTTGCGGCCAGGTGATGTGCGGATGCTTGAGCGGAATCGCGTCGTGAAAAATCCCTGCGAACCGGCACGGCCGCGCCTCCAGAAATGCCGTGAAGCCCGGCCGCTCGCTTTCGGAAAACAATTCCGGCGTGAGAAACCAGTCTCCCCGTTTCACCGCCCGGTCCCATACCGGCCAGGCCACGGCTGCGGCAGCCAGATCGAAATTCTGGCCGAGCCGCGTTCCCACCCGCACGAGTCCGGAACGATGCCGCGAGCCGGCCGCCTTCGTGACGTCGAGGAAGATCATGACGCCGGCAGCGCAACCGCTGGCGAGGCGACGACGCGCTCGAAGTGCCCGAGCAACCGCTCGGCGTTTTTATGCGCGTCGAAATTTTCCTCCACCCAGCGGCGCGCTTCACGGCGCAGCTTCTCCGCAAACGCATCGTCCGTCGAAAGCCGCCGCAGCGCCGAGACCCAATCTTCCTTTTTCTCTACCAGAGCCACCAGCCCGGTCACTCCCTGCGTCACCGCCTCGGTCGTCGCCGCCGCAGGGGAAGTCACCACAAGAACGCCCACGGACATCGCCTCGGGAATCACGTTTGGCAACCCATCGCGGTCGCCGCTGGCCGCGATCACGCCGGTGTGCAGCAGCACGTCCGCCCAATCCAGCTGCGTCCAAACTTCGTGCTGCGGCAGATGGCCGGTGAAAGTCACGTCGGCGCCGATGCCGAGATGTCCCGCGAGTTTTTCCAACGCCGGTCGCAACGGTCCTTCGCCCACGATGCGCGCGTGAAACGGCACGCCCGCCGCCTTCAGCGCCGCATAAATCCGGAGCTGGTGATCGAGGCCTTTTTTTTCCACGAGCCGCGCGACACACACGAGCTGCAGCGGCGCCCGCGTCGAACGCAGCGGCTTCACCGCGTGCAATCGCTCGAGACCGCGGCGAATGCAAATCACTTTGTCCGCGGTCACGCCGCGCTCAATCAACGCGCGACACCCCATCTGCGTGGAAGTGTGCACGAAGGCCGCCTGCACGAGTTTCTCCTTGAGCCACCAATCGCCGCCGTGCTCGTAGATATCGTAGGCGTGCGCGCCCGCGCTGAAGCGATGTCCGTCGAGGCGCCAGAGCAACCAGGCCGCGGTCGCCGGCGCCCCACCCCACGCCGCATGCACAAGCGTTGGCGGCGACTTCCGGAATTCACCCGCGAACAAACACGCGAAGCCGGCCCCGAGCATGTTCTCCCAAAAATTAAGCCATGACGGCGGACGGCGGGTGAACAACCCGTGCAGCACCTGTTTCAACACCTCGGGCCGCCGATAACCTTCGAGCGGAATCATCCACAGCAGGGTGAGCAGCCGCCATTTGTTGAAACGCGTCACCGGCAACCCGCGAAACGAATCGCCACCGCCCCAGAGCGAATAGAGCCGCATCGACACGCCGTGCGCCCGCATCGCGATGATCTCCCGCTGGAGAAACGTCTCCGTGCTTTTCGGAAACGTGGTGAAGAGATAGGCGATGACAGGCTTGGTCTCGGGCAAGGTGTCGGGAAGCTAGAAGGCTGAAGCCGCCGCGGCCAAGCGGATTGTCAGTTAAGCGGCCGCGTGAATCCTAGATTGCGTACCACGCGGTCACCACGGCAGCGAAAGCGGTAACGCCCAACAACGCCACCAAC